>CALCFH010000063.1 GCA_937900215.1 uncultured Cryomorphaceae bacterium | reverse complement strand
GAAGTCACCAAACTTGAATCTATAGTAACATTATAGAAAGTATCTACCTGCCATCCACCTTGATTAATTCCTTGGATTCTCCATGTAGAATCAATTTGAATTTGGGTGGAAGTCTCTTGCAACCAAAAAGTATTCTCCTTCAATTCTAAGATGCGATTCGTTTTTTGTCCAGGATAGTTAAACTCCCTTGTACCGAAGCCCAAGCCCAATCCGATACGACCACCAAAAGCGGCTCTTTCTGCACTCAAACTAATTTCAGCTCTTGAATTAAAATCGCTCAAAACTTGCAAATTCAAAGCATTCCATTTATTCCAAAGTGAACGATTTGGATTTTTAGAAAAACCATTTAAAGGCAAAGGAGAAGTAGTATTTAGGTTAGAATTGGACACCAATAGCTCCATTCTACGAGTAGGGAATAATTCCAATTTATTCAAATACAATGGGCTTTGACTTTCGAGCTGTTGTTCTGTTTTATAGAGTTCATCTTGCTTTGCCATGGCATTGCTTTTAACAGAAGATTTTTTGCCAAAGGCATAGGAAGAAACTGTCTCTCCCGTTTCATCGCCTACCCCATCAGCCGATGCATCACTATTACTATTAGCAACTGCTTGCTCCTCAACTCCATTCCTAGTTTCTAAGGGCTTATTTGTTTTAGCAACAGAAGTATTCTGCTGTAGTTCAGAAGAAATTCCTAAGTGCGTTTCTTCTCCTATGTGATTTACAACAGCATTGAAACTAGATTTCTCCTCATCACTTTTAGACCCTATTCCTTTCTTTTCGGTTCGTACCTCTTCTTTGATTTCTGTCTCATTTGGAAGAGTCATTGGAATTTCAGAATGGCGAAGTACATCCGCTTCAAAAAGCGATTCTTGACTAGGGGCAATCAAAAGAAGAGCAAAGAGGCCTAATTTGAACAAGCTAGCCTTCCAAGTAGCAGTTGAAGAAACTGCAGATGAGTCAATAGGAAAACTTTGATCCAAAAGAGATTCCATAGCGCTCCAGTCGTTTTGACTCGCTTTGAATTCTCTCTGATCGAGTTTCGCTTTTAGTATGTCAATCCAATTCACTTTCATATTGCTTTTTTGGCTGGTCTTAATGAGGATAGTTTGTTTTGCAAATTCTCCTTCGCCCTTTGCAGATACCTTTTAGAGCTTCGCTCACTGCAGCTCTACAAAATGGCTATTTCAGAATGGCTATACCCTTCAATTTCAAACAAATTAAAAACCACTCTTTCATTTTCGTCTAAGGCAGCAATGGCCTTTTCAATACTTTCAACATCTATAATTGAAACCACATCATTTAAGACGTCCGGTTCATTTTGCTGCGGCCATTCATCTCCCACAAACTCTTCCATCTTTCTTGCCTGAGCCCTATGCGCATCAACTGCTGTTCGAATGGCGATGGTGCGCATCCATGGAACAAATTCTTTATCTTGAGAAAAAGTAGGCAGCGCTGTCAATACTTTCAAAAAACTTGTATTCACTAAAGCAGACGCATCGTCTTTGTTTTTACAATACCGACTGCAAACACGCATTAGATCGGGAAAACACCACTCATACAATTGAAACTGAGCTTTGCGTTCATTTCGCAAACAAGCCTGAAGGCAATGGATGTCTGGCTTGTTTACTGAATTCACTGTTTCAGATGGTTTTCAATTCTTATTTATTGAGAAAAGCCCCCCATTTCTGAGGAGCTTAACATCAAACCTATTTTTTAACGCTTTATTTGAATTCGAATGGTTTCCAATCTGTCATTTGATTGAATATTCAGTAAGTACAAACCATTGCTTATGTTCGAAGTATTCAGGCTCGCACCGGCATCCAATTGGCCTTCTTGAATAGATCTCCCACTCATATCAAAAATAAAGTAGTTGACTTCTTTTCCATCTAAACCAGTCAATTCGATCTGTTGGTCTGCTGGATTAGGATAGGCAACAATTTCAGCAACATCCTCATTCAAACCAATGGTAGCAGGATCAATAACAACAAGTCCAAAGCCTGTGGTAGTTCCTTTGTAAATCAAGTTTCCATTTAGATCCATACCTAAGCTATCGCAATAGGTTGAAGTGCAAAGTGTATCACCAACATTATCTAGTTCGTACATGGTAAGACAAACATTATATGAACCCGCTTGGGCATACTGGTGGATAGGGTACTGACCCACAACTATGCTGCCGTCGCCAAAATCCCAAACATATTGAGTAATTGAGTTAGGAAAACTGCTCTGAGAAACATTCCAAAGAACCACCTGACCTTGAAAGCTATTCACCGTATCTACTACAAAAGAGACATTGCATGCAACAGGATTTGGGTTTCCAGCGCAACTGTCTACTACAAAGGCCACCAAATTTGCGCTATCGTTTACGGAGTTGAGTTGATACGGAAGATTTGCAACCACAGAGTCTCCTATACAGTTGAAGGCATATAGCTTTATGTAACCACTAAAACTTTGAGTAGAAAAGCTTTGGTTAAATTCGCCCATACTATTTGTAATATCTGTGTAGGTCATTGAACCGCCGCTGGCTGGACGCTCTTCGATATACACCGTTTCATTTGCCCAAACGCCCATTGGATTTGCTGTATTGAATAGCATTCCGCTAACGTTTATTATCCCATTTGACCCCGTTGTATTGGAGCAAATATTGAGATTCGTTGAAAGGTTGACGACCGCAAAACTCGGAAGCGTCTGGTAAGGAACAACAGCTTGCAAAACAGAAGCGCCATTGCAAACTGAATAAAGCATAAGGTTTCCTGTTTGATTCAGGAGAGGAATGGTGTCTGCAAATACACCATTTTGATCGGTCAAAAAGGTAAACGAAAAAGAGGCAGCTGCATTTGAGTCTATTATCGTGATCAGCTGATTAGGCCAAATGCCATTGGGTGTATTCGGATTTCCTGAGGTGGTAACAGTTAAGTAGGCTACTCCCAAGGGTTGCGCCATTCCAATCGTACTGAAAACGATTGCAAAGAGTGTGATGATTTTTTTCATTGTGTGAATTTGTTTGTTCATCCCCAACTACGTTCAAGACTGCATTAAAGGGACAACCATATTCTAAATAATTTACAATCTACTGATTTTCAGTCAAAATAAATAGGTTAAAAAGAAATAAGGCTATATCAATTGAGTCAAGAAAGACGTCCCAATCATTCTTTCTACTGTAAAGGCCTCTCCATATTCTACCCCGATTTGTCTACCATAATTCTTTGCTCTATAGTCTACGCTTTCAAGAAATCCTTTTGAAGAAATTACCGTTTCGGCTTCATCAGAGTTTGGGTCGTAGAATTGACTACTATGTGCCAAAACACTTTTTAGTTTTATCTCTTCAAAACCAGAGATATCAACAATGAGATCGGGTTTAATTTCTTGAAATTGAATATAATGATATACGGCTTGAGGTCTCCAAGCTTTTTGCTCTTGACCTTTAAAGTCTGTTTCCCATTTTGCCAATCCAGCTAGAAAGCAAGCTTCACTTACCAGATTAGACCCTCTACCGTGGTCTGGATGCCGATCGGTTATTGCGTTGCAGATGACTATATCAGGTTGATGAAACCGAATCACCTGAACTACTTTTTTCAGGCTTTCTTTATCGGCTCTAAAAAAACCATCCGGCAATTCCAAGTTATACCTGCACTCTGCGCCAAGAATTTTTCCTGCCTCTTTGGCTTCATTCTTCCTTCCCTCTATGGTTCCACGGGTACCCATCTCACCCAAGGTTAAATCGACTAAACCGGCCTTCAAGCCAGCAGCAACATGCTTGGCAATGGTTCCGCCAGCGCCTAATTCGATATCATCTGGATGGGCTCCAAAGGCTAATAAACTCAATTTCATTCTTTGTATTTTATAAAAAAAGCCCTGAAGTAGCTGAACTTCAGGGCTTCAAATTAGTTACTTCGCTGGATCAACTCTTTGCAAAGGAAACAACTTTTTCATCAAGTGGTGAAGTACCGCTTCCCAATACTTCGATAAGATGGCCTTCTTCGTCTATAAGATATTTTTGAAAGTTCCATTTAACTGGTGCATCTTGAACTCCATTCATTTCTTTAGTAGTCAACCATTTGTACAGTGGGTGCATATCAGCCCCTTTCACAGAAATTTTTTCCATCATAGGAAAACTCACTCCGTAGTTTTTCTCGCAAAAAGAGGCAATCTCCTCATTGCTACCCGGCTCTTGTTGACCAAAGTTGTTGGCTGGAAAGCCAATCACTTGAAATTCTTCTCCCCCTAACTCAGTATACAATTCTTGAAGCTGCTTATATTGTGGCGTATAACCACATTCAGAGGCTGTATTTACAATCAAAAGCTTTTTGCCCTTTAGAGTGTTGAAATCAAAATTGTCTCCACTTAAGGTTTTGAGACTGTAATTGCCATCGTAGATAGAAGAGCTTGACATAGTTTGAGATTGGGTTTGGGCTATTGACTGAACATCTGTGCTCTGGGCTATTTCTGCTTCAGTGGTATTTGAAGTTGAACAGCTGAACAAGAACAAAGAAAAAAGAGGTATGTAACGGATCATGTCCTTAAGTTTGCTCTGAATAACGCAATGTACCGAAACAAAGTTCACTATGAGTTGGATTAAACTAACTCAACTCAGCTTATTGCTAGAGTGGCGCAACAAAAGCGCACTATTTAACAGCCTACTTTATTCGGTGGCAAGCACCTATATAGCTTCGGTTTTACTCACGAATCAGGCGGGTGTTCAGGTGTGGAACGGACTACTTTGGCTTTTGCTATTATTCAATGCCCTTACTGCCTGCTCTTCCAGTTTCAAAAGTGAAACGGGAAATAGATATCTCTATTACTTACAGTGGATTCATCCGAGCGACCTAATTATTTCTAAACTCGTATACAACGGGATCTATTGTCTGTTGGTAAGCTGGATTCAGTGGGTACTGCTATTCTTTTTCTTAGGATGGCCGGGAGGATTAATTGGCTGGCATCTACTCTGCATAAGTTTAGGGGCCATTGGCCTCTCAACTGTACTGACACTCACCGCTGGAATTGCCGCACGATCTGGAAACAATATGTCATTGATGGCTGTGTTGAGTTTTCCGCTACTCATTCCAACTGCACTATTGGGAGTGAAAGCAAGCATTCTCATCGGCGTTGAAGCCGAAGTAGAGAGTTTTCGTCCTTTTTTAACAGGAAATGCTGGCATGACTATACTTTCTGCTGCAACAGGCTACCTCCTCTTTCCTTATCTTTGGCGAGATTAACCCGCTTCCAAAAAAATCATGATAAAAGGAGCCTGGTGGAAGCTCACCTCAGCTGTTTTGGTTCTGTATGGCCTAATTGCAGGATTCAGTTTCGACGTTCCTAGGCTGCCCATTTTAAACGAGAGCATACGGAACCTGTATTTCCATGTTGGAATGTGGTTTGCAATGATGGCACTCTTTCTAGGCAGCAGTATTTATAGTATTCGTTATCTGCGACAGGGAAAAGTTCAAGACGATCAAAAAGCCTCTGGAGCCGCTTCGGTTGGAATGCTTTTCGGTTCATTGGGCTTACTCACTGGTATGCTTTGGGCCAAATTTACTTGGGGTGCCTTTTGGGTAAACGATCCAAAATTGAATGGTACGGCCATTAGTTTGCTCATCTATTTAGCCTATTTCGTCTTGAGACAATCTATGGAAGATCACACTAAAAGAGCGCGTATTTCTGCCGTATACAATCTCTTTGCATTTGCAATAATGATCACCTTTATTCAAGTTTTGCCTCGGCTTACAGATAGCTTGCATCCGGGCAATGGTGGCAATCCGGCCTTTAGCAATTACGACCTTGATTCTACCATGCGCTTGGTATTCTATCCCATTATTATTGGTTGGATAGGTTTAGGCTATTGGGTGTTGGATTTGAGACAACGGTGGAAAGAAATCAATACGAAATTGAATGACAATGAATAGAATACCCAAAATACTTTTGACGGCTTTGGCTTTCTTTCTCTCTCAACCTATTTGGGCACAGATGCCGGTAGAGATGGCAGATACGATGCGTGCCGACGGAAAAATTAGAGTAGTTATTGGCGTGGTAGCGATCATTTTCATTGGTATTGTTGTTTACCTCATTCGATTGGAGATGCGAATGAAAAGAATTGAAAAACGCATTCAAGAATAGACTTTAAATGAAGAGAAATCACATTATAGCCATTATAGGAATTGCGCTTGCTGTAGGAGCAATTCTTAGCACCTTGGGAGATGCAAGTACCTATGTAACATTTGGCCAAGCTGACAACGACCCTGGTGAAGTGTATACGGTAATTGGAACGCTCGATACTACCCGACCGATGGAATACGATGCTCGAAGCCAGCGCTTTAGCTTCTATGCCATAGACAAACATGGCGATAGTAGACAGGTACTCTACAATGAGCCAAAACCACAAGATTTTGAAAGAGCTGAGGAGGTTACCATGAAAGGGAGATCTCAAGGAGACCTATTCGTAGCAGAAGAAATTCTCATGAAATGCCCTTCGAAATACAATGACGGCAAGGCCATTGCCGAAGCCGAAGATGTCTATTACGACTAAGCTGTATGGAATACATAGGAGAACATTTACTACCCGGTGAACTCGGGCGCTCTTTTACACTATTGGCTTTTGTTTTTGCCGGCTTGGCCGCCATTGCATTTGCACTAGGTAGAAACAAAGTAGACTCGCACTGGAATGCGCTTGGCAAGCTCGCCTTTGGCATTCATGGGCTTTCTGTATTTTCACTCATTGCTTGCATATTTTATATACTCACTCATCATTATTTTGAGTACGATTATGCTTGGAAACACTCCAATCTTGATCTTCCCATGCGCTATATTCTCTCTGCTTTCTGGGAAGGACAAGAGGGAAGCTTTTTACTTTGGACATTCTGGCATGCCATTCTGGGTTTTATTCTTGTTTTTTTTGGACCTAAATCGTGGAAGGCGCCTGTATTGGCCATTGTTTCCATGGTTCAGCTTTTCTTGGTTTCCATGGTGCTGGGTATTTATCCCTTCGATATAAAAATTGGCAGTAGTCCTTTTGTATTAATTAGAGACCTTCCAGAAAATATTGGGCTACCATGGACTGGCCTTGAAGACTATCTGGTTCGAATTCCAGCTTTTATGGATGGGAATGGATTGAATCCGCTCTTGCAGAATTACTGGATGACCATCCATCCACCTATCACCTTTTTAGGCTTTGCAAGCACCTTAATTCCTTTTGCATTTGCCATAGCAGCACTCTGGACTAAAAGATATACAGAGTGGCTGAAGCCCGTTCTTCCATGGACGTATTTCAGTGTTATGATCTTGGGAACTGGAATTTTAATGGGCGGGGCTTGGGCTTACGAAGCATTAAGCTTTGGAGGTTTTTGGGCTTGGGATCCTGTTGAAAACAGTTCTCTGGTTCCTTGGCTCACAATGGTTGGGGCGGCACACTTGGTTATATTACACAAGAATAAGGGAGGAACCCTTAAGTCAGCCATGATACTCAGCATATTGAGTTTCTTATTGATTCTTTACTCCACTTTCTTAACTCGATCAGGCATTCTAGGTGATACTTCTGTACACGCCTTTGTTGACCTTGGATTAAGCGGTCAACTTTTGATTTACCTCTTCTTCTTCATCGGATTGGCTTTGTTCTTGTTTTTTCTACGCTATAAGCATTTGCCTAAAACGATTAAAGAAGATGACTTCTGGAGTCGTGAGTTTTGGATGTTTATTGCCTCTCTGGTCTTGTTGGCCAGCGCTTTCCAAATAAGCTTCACTACTTCTATTCCTGTTTGGAATGCACTTTTTGGTCCTGAAGGATTTATACCCTTAATGGATTCAAATATGGCTCCACCCTTAGATGCTATAGAGCATTACAACTCTTTTCAAATTCCCTTTGCACTCATTATTGCCTTATTGCTTGCCACAGGTCAATTTCTGAGGTACGGAAAAACAGAGCCCAAACGCTTCTTAAAATCGCTCACTCTCAGTTCTATCATCAGCTTAGTTGTTGCTGTTTTATTGGAATGGCAACTCAACTTTATGAGTGACAATCCATGGTTGCTCTTACTTCTCTATGTCTCACTCTTTGCGGTGATAGCCAATGCCGACTATTGGCTTCGAAAAATGCGAACAAAATTTGGCTGGGCTGGAGCATCCATTGCTCATATGGGCTTTGGATTGGTGCTGCTTGGTGCGCTTATCAGTACAGGTAAACAAGAAATAATTTCTGAAAATCAAACCTTCATTGCCAAAGATTTTCCACAGAATGAGAATCTACTCATGGAACTCGATGACACACTTCAATTGGGAAGCTATTTGGTAAGCTGGAGGGGTGAACGCATAGAAGGAAACTACCGATACTACGATGTAGAGTATATGAGTAGCAATAAGCAAGGAGAAATTAAAACAGATTTTATTCTATCTCCTTCTATTCTGGTAAATGATCGAATGGGGAATTCGCCAGAACCCGACACAAAGCACTACTTAGAAAAAGACATTTATACCCATGTAACCTATGCTCCGTTAGAAGAAGAGTATGTTACTCCTGATGGTTTTAGTAAAGAAGCCCAAGCAGAAATGCAATTGGGCGATACCGCCATACTAGCCCAAAGCTTTGTTATTCTCGATAGCATAAATCATACGATTGTTGATGGAGAAAACGGTCAGATACAGGAGATCATTGTAGAGGCTTTACTGACCATCGTTCACTTAGACGGAAGAACCTATAAGGCTAGACCGCAATATATTATGCGCGGACAGGAGGTGTTCTATGAAGACTTTATTTTAGATGAACCCGGACTAAAGTTTCAATTCAATGAGATTAAACCTGAGGAGAATAAAATGGTGATTAAAAGTTGGAGGAGAGCCGTAGATGAGAAACCCTTTATTGTGCTCAAGGCAATCGTATTTCCGATGATTAATCTTCTTTGGTTGGGTTCAGTTTTGATGGCTTTCGGAACTGGAATGGCAGTTTACAACAGAATTAAAATTCAAAGGGCAATGCCCAATGAATAGCTCCTTACGCTGACTTAACTTCGAAAAATGGAATCCATACGAGTTGGCGTTGTAGGTACTGGAAATTACGCTTGGCACTTAATTGAATGTTTCAAGGCTCATTCGTTTTCTGTGGATGTGCATTTCGGCAGAAACGATGCCTCTTTCGAAGGCTTCATCCATCCACCTAAAACCAGAAAAACTTGCTCCTTGGAGGAGCTTATGGATTGTGATCTTATATTCCTTTGCATTTCAGATTCAGCCGTAAAATCCGTTTCTAAACATTGGGCAAATCACCCTGCCTTGGTTTTACATGTAAGTGGTGGCCTTGGTATTCAAGCATTGCAATCGCAAAACAAAGGGGTGTTCTATATTCCGCAAAGCTTCTCAAAGGGACGAAGGATTGCCTATGATGGGTTGCCGGTTTGCATTGAGGCCGACTCAGATGAAAACCAAAGTACATTAGTGGCATTGGCTGAGATGCTTCAATTAGAAGTGCACCCATTGAATTCAGATCAGCGCAGACGACTGCATCTGGCAGCGGTTATGACCAATAATTTTAGCAATTACCTTTTCATTCAATCTGAAGATTGGATGAAACAATACAACATAGATCCGTCTATCCTCCACCCACTCATTCTAGAAACCGCAAAAAAAGCCATCGATTTAGGTCCAAAGTATGCCCAAACCGGACCTGCCATTCGTGGAGATATGGGCACGGTTAAAAAGCACCTGCGCCTAATTAAGAACATGAAATTAAAAAGCCTCTACAGGCGTTTAACCCGTGATATATTCGAGTCTCGTGAAAAAAAATTATAAGGAAAAATTAGTCCATATCAAGCAGTTTATTTTCGATATGGACGGGGTGTTTACAGATGGAAGGGCGCTCATTCTCAGCGACGGTCAGGTTGCTAGACAAATGAATTTAAGAGATGCGTTGGCTATCAATAGAGCAACTTCAGCGGGTCTTAACGTAGCCCTTATTTCGAGAGGAACCGATGAAGCTTTTAAAGAGAAACTCAAGTATTTAGGCGTTCAAGATGTTTATATGAATATCTATGAAAAGGAGGAAGCTCTAGCCGATCTCGTTGCCGTTTATGGCTGGAAAGAAGAGGAAATGCTCTATATGGGTGATGATCTTCCTGACCTAGGTGTTATGGCCAGAGTTGGATTGAGCTGCTGCCCACAAGATGCCGTTGCAGATGTTAGAGAAAGAGTAGACTACATTAGTCATTTTGGAGGCGGGATGGGTTGTATACGCGATGTCATTGAGCAATCTATGAAACTAAAAGGCCTATGGACTCTTTGAGTTTTTTAGACAAAACCAAAGCCTTTCTTCGCCTCATTCGCTGGCCCAATTTAGTAATGATGGCTTTGAGCTTAGTGCTCATTCGTTGGCTTCTATTCTATCCGCTTCAAATACCTGTTGTTCTAAGCGACTTTCACTATCTATTACTCATCTTCTCTACAGTTTGTATGGGGGCGATGGGCTATATAGTGAATGATTTATTTGATCTTGAAAACGATAGGGTCAACAAACCGAAACGCATTACCATTGGCAAAAGCATTTCTACGCGCTTTGCCTGGAATGCTACCTACTTTTTATTTCTAATGGGTGCGGCTATAGGCTGGTACTTAGGTCAAATTAGTGGCCGATGGATGTACGGACTCATCAATAGTATTACCGGATTTTGGCTATATCTGTATGCCAGTGATTTTAAAGGAAGGCCACTACTTGGCAACATACTCATTAGCTTCTTATCTGCAGGGGTACTAACCTACCCTATTTTTTTTGATGTGCTTCCTCGTTGGCCATTAGACACAAATGATTCAGGGAGACAAATTGCCCTTATTCTCTGCATTTATTTTGCATTTGCCTTTTTAATCAGTTTAATGCGGGAGCTGGTAAAAGATTTACAAGATACAGAGGGCGACAAGAAAGTGCGATTAAGAACGGTTCCATTAGCATGGGGCAACAAAGTGGCAAGAGCCCTTGTTTTCTTTATTGGCGGTCTGGTTTCAGTAGGATTAATCTATCTACTTGTGGGCATGGCCGAAGGCGATCCCTATTCGGTCTTTTACCTTGCTGTTTTTGTGCTACTGCCCCTTCTCGCTAGTCTACTTATTTCCATTAGGGCAAAAAAGCCAAGTGATTATAAGAACGCTTCTCTATTGCTAAAAATCTGCATGCTTGATGCCATTCTGAGCATAGCCTTTATTACTATTTCATTCTTATGGCTTTAACTGAGCTTTTATTGGGAAGTGCTTCGCCCAGAAGAAAAGAACTGCTGTTCAACCTAGGTTTTTCAGTTTCCCAAGTTAAAATTGTGGCAGACGAAAGCCATCCCTCTGAATTGGTAGGAAACGAAATAGCAAAATATATTGCCATTGAGAAAGCCAAGGCCTATTCCAACCCTATTCTAGAGAATCAATTACTTATAACAGCAGATACAGTGGTTTGGCATAACAGAAAACATCTGGCCAAGCCCAAGGATGCGAGTGAAGCTAAAGAAATGCTGAGGAGCTTAAGCAATCAAACCCACGAAGTATTTACAGCTGTGGCCCTACGCAGCTCCAATATGACTCATTGCTTTTCAGAAAAAACCAAGGTGAAATTTAGAGCCCTGTTACAAGAAGAAATAGACTTTTATATAGCCAAATACAAGCCTTTCGACAAGGCAGGTGCCTATGGAATTCAAGAGTGGATTGGAATGATTGGAATCGAGCGCATTGAAGGCTGTTACTATAATGTAGTAGGTTTGCCGCTTCAGCGGCTTCATGCCGAATTAAAAAGATTGGATTTTCATCCAAACTTGGTAAGTGAATAATGTAAATTTGAGAATTCAAGACTTTTTATGAAAAACTACTTTGCGATCGTTTCCCTCGGATTGCTGCTAAACTCATGCTACCCCGGAGGAGCAGAATACGTAGATCAAGTAGATTTGGTTTACACTAATTACAATCCCAATTTTGACTTTAGTACCCTGAGCACTTTCACATTACCAGACAGCATTCCGTTTGTTGACGATGAAAATAGGGGTACCAAGATTGAATTTCTTGACGAACCCTATCGGTCTACCATACTTGCAAATTTGAAGACTCAAATGGAAAGTAGAGGCTACACCTACGTAGATCATAATTCCAATGCAGATTGGTTGATTTTGCCAACGGTCAGCAAATCCACGAGCACATATTATTACTACGATCCGGCTTATTGGAACTATTGGGCATACCCAGATTGGGGTGCCGGTTGGGGATGGGGCTATCCTGGATATGGTGGCGGTACTTACCTCAGTTCTATAAAAACCGGTACTGTCATGGTTCAAGCTGTTTGGGATGATCCATCCATTAGTGAAGACCAACCTAAACCTGTACAATGGGTGGGCGTTTTGAGCGGCCTGCTTCAAGGTTCTCAGTCTAGTGTAAATACGCGGATTGACCGTAATATCCCTCAAATGTTTGCACAATCTGAATACTTTAGAAAATGAATCCATTCACCTTCCGTCTAGCCGCTTTCCTTTTGGTAATTAGCAGTTCTATTCATGCTCAATCTTGGGAAAAGAAAGATTTTAGTTATGAATATAGTATGGGTATTCCAGTGGGAAGTCTAGCTGATTTTATTGATGAAACAAGTTTTAGAGGTTTTACTTTCGCTTATCAAAATCCTATTTCAGACAAGCTGAGCTTTGGCTTTGAAGCCAGTTGGAATGTTTTCAATCAAGAGCTACCCTATGCAACCTACACTATTGGTACAGAGTCTATTACCGGAGAACAGTTCAGGTATCTGAATAGCTACCCAGTTTTAATGGGAGCACAATACCACTATCGCCCTAGCAGTTTGATAGATATTGCAGTTGGATTAGGATTGGGAATTGCAGGACAATATCAGGCTGTGGATATGGGACAGTATA
>CALCFH010000062.1 GCA_937900215.1 uncultured Cryomorphaceae bacterium | reverse complement strand
GGTAGAAGGCAACTGTCTTTATTTCCAGCGTCAGAAATACAAGCGAGTAGTTTTCAACAATACAAACAAGTGATTGATGAATCTCAATTATCTCGAGATATTGAGAAAACGAAACTGATAAAAACAGTTGGCTCAAGAATTCAATTAGCTGTTGAAGAGTACCTAAAGGCAAATAATGGGGCATCTATTATTGAAGGTTTCCAGTGGGAGTTTAACTTGATTGAGAGTGATCAAGTAAATGCATGGTGCATGCCAGGTGGTAAAGTTGCATTTTATACTGGGATCTTGCCCATATGTAAAGACGAGGCAGGGATAGCAGTAGTCATGGGGCATGAGGTAGCGCACGCAATTGCAGGACATGGTGGTGAACGAATGTCTCAGCAAGTCCTTGCGCAAGCTGGTCAGGTTGGACTATCCTTAGCAACCATGAATGAAAACCCAGAAATGCAATCCATTTATATGACTGCCTTTGGATTGGGAACCCAGTTTGGAGCCCTACTTCCTTTTAGTCGTAAGCACGAATCAGAGGCTGATGAAATGGGATTGATATTCATGGCTATGGCTGGATATGACCCTCAACAAGCGCCGCTATTCTGGCAAAGAATGTCGAACCTTGGTGGTCAGAAGCCACCAGAATTCACAAGCACTCATCCATCAGACCAAAGGAGAATTTCAGATCTCAATAAACATATGTCTAAGGCTTTAAAATATTATAAGCCTCAATAAGGTAGGTTGTGAATATTATCCAACTAGCAATTCCAGTTTTCTTCTTTCTGATTTTTGTCGAACTATCATGGGCATTCATTCAGAAAAAGAATGTTTATTCGCTGGCGGATGCTTTTGCGAATATTGGTTGTGGAATTACAGAGCAATTATCTGGACTATTGGTGGGTGTTATAACCGTAGGTAGCTATAGTTGGATCTATCAGAACTGGGCAATTGTATCCATTCCTTCGTCTTCGTTTTTTCTGTTTTTACTTTTCTTAAGTGTTGATTTCTCATATTATTGGGCTCATAGGATGAGTCATGAGATTAATCTGTTTTGGGTAGGACACAGTATTCATCATCAGAGTGAGAGGTATAATTTGAGCGTAGCTCTGCGTCAAGGTGCTTTGCAGAAACTATTTACCCTGCCATTCTTTTTGTGGATGGCTTTTTTGGGTTTTAATGATCATTGGTTTCTTTTTATCTATGCCCTAAACACACTTTATCAGTTTTGGATTCATACTGAGTCTATCAGAACTCTACCAAAGTGGTTTGAATTTATTTTTAATACGCCTTCACATCATAGGGTACACCATGGTAGAAATGCCCAGTATATAGATAAGAATCACGGTGGTAGCTTGATTATTTGGGATCGTTTATTTGGTACGTTTGAGGCAGAGAAAGAAAAAGTTATTTATGGGGTTACCTCGCAAACTTCAACTTGGAACCCGATACATGCTCATTGGATTCCAATACAAAATCTATGGATGCTAATGAAGAACACGCCAATACCGCATTGGTATAAAATTCTGTTTTATTCGCCTACATGGCTCCACAATCATAGATTTACATTAAATAATGCAGTTGCTATTAAGGCAGAATACGAGACATTCATACCAAAACCACTTTTATTTTATGCTCTTTCACACTTTGCATTACTTATAGGTGCCATTTCATTTTTTTTGTTTTTTCATTTGCCCGAATCAAAGTTCCTCCCTATGACCGGTATAGTTGTTTTGTTTCTAATAGAAATTGGACTTCTATCGAGATTATTTGAAAATAGGCAACAAAAAATTCCTATTGAGTTTGTTAGAATTATTCTAATAGGGGTGTTAATGATCTTGTTTTTTGGGCTTCAATATTTGGGAACCATTCTCTTGCTACTCATTTTTCAATTCTTTTTTCTTTGGATACCTAATAAACATAAGGTTCAATCTTTTACAGTACACCCTACCAATGAACTTTAACAGCTTCACGAAAGTATTCTTAAGTCTGGTTTTTTTGCATTTGGCAAGCCTCTATGTAAGCGATAACCAAAAATTGATTGTGTTTAGTAAGCTTCTCATTGTGAGTTCACTCATCTTTTGGTGGATCTATAAAAGTACTGCCTCAAAAAATTTGTTGAATAGGTTGTATTTAGTCGGTTTAATTTGTTGTTTTATAGGAGACGCCTTCTTGACCTACCCTGGTTTTTTCTTGTCTGGATTGCTTAGTTTTTTAGTAGCACAGCTCTTATATGCCTTTGTTTTCCTCAAAAAGGTATTAGACCTCAATTCAAAAGTATTGGGATTCTCAGTGGGAATAGGTTCTTCAATTGGATTGTTTCTGTTTCTAATTGTTCCCAGAATTAATTTAATTGAAGAGGAGTTGCGACTTCCAGTGATTGTTTATTCATTAAGTATACTATTCATGTTTGCCATGGCCATAGCATTAAGTATTTCAGCTTGGTCTAAATGGAGGTGGATAGGCTTAAGTGCATTTTTATTTGTCCTTTCAGATACATTGCTGGCGTGGTCTATGTTTATCTCTAAATTCGACTACAATAGTATCTTAATAATGGCTACTTACTCGTTAGCTCAGTTTGGAATTATGAGAAGCCTGGATTTAAACGTAAATAAAGACTTAGTAGAAAGCTAAATGTGTACAATACCCCCAAATATCAATGCCAAAATTCATTCCATTCAAAGCAGTTCGTCCAACTAGAGATAAAGCCTATTTAGTTGCAACCCGTTCATATTTAAGTTATTCGGATGTTGTTTTGAGGGATAAATTGAACAATAATCCCTATACTTTTCTACAAGTTATTCATCCTGATAAAATTGGTGAAGCCCCTACTTTTGGAGAGGAGAGATATAAAAAGGTGGCCGATAGATATTTAGAGTTTATAAACAATGGCTTCTTATTAAAGGAAGAAAGCGATAACTTTTATATTTATCAGCAGTCTACAATGGATCATACTTATACAGGAATCATTGGTGCCGTTGCAGTTTCTGATTATTTGGAGGGTAAGATCAAAGTACATGAACATACACTCTCTGCTAGAGAAGAAATGTTTAAAGACTATTTGTCCGTCACAAAATTCAATGCAGAACCTGTTTTATTAAGTCATGTATCGAATAATGAAATAGACCAATGGATAGTACGAAATTCAAGAGAGAGAGCGGAATATGAATTTACTTCTACGGATGGAGTCCTTCATCTACTTTGGCCGGTAAGTGATAAAGTGCAAATTGATAAATTGAAAGCATTATATGCTTCTCTTCCTGATTTTTATATTGCAGATGGACATCATAGATCTGCAAGCAGTGCTCTTTTTAATCAGAGTTTTCCAGAGAGTATAGCTGGAAGTTTTTTTATGTCCATGCTTGTTTCAGAAGACAATCTCAGATTGGCGGCTTTTGCGAGATTGGTTCGACATTCGTATAGATCCTTAAATGCGGTTATTAAGGATCTTCAAAAAGATTTTGAAATAGAAGAGGCGTATATGGAGTACCCTATGAAAAAGGGGGAGTTTTTACTCTATGGAGAGGGTAAGTGGTATAAACTGCGCCTTAAAGAATCCATCGCTAAATCAGAATCATTTGTAGATCAGTTAGATACTAGCTTGGCAGTAGAGTATATCTTAAATCCAGTATTTGCCATATACGATCAACGCACGGATGAACGACTTGCATATAAGCCTGATTTGGATAATGGATTAACGGTCAAAGAAATTGTGGATTCTGGTGAGTATGAGTTTGCCATTCGAATGGCACCAATGGAGGCTTCAGATGTTAGAAAGGTGGCGGATGACAACCAAATAATGCCTCCAAAGAGTACTTATATCGAGCCGAAATTAAGGAGCGGTTTACTAATCTACCCCTTGAATGATGAGTGATATCAAGAAGAAACTCAAGGCAGTTCGAGATATATTGCCTTCGGATGTACAATTGATAGCCGTATCTAAAACCCATCCGTCTGAAATAATTTTGGATGCGTACAATGAAGGTCAAAGATTTTTTGGTGAGAATAAAGTTCAAGAGCTGCTTGAGAAGTATGAGAAACTACCAAAAGACATAGAATGGCATATTATAGGCCATCTTCAAACCAATAAAGTTAAACAGATAGCACCATTTATATCCCTGATTGAGAGTGTTGATAGCCTCAAGTTGTTGAAGGAAATTGATAAACAGGCTGCTAAATATGGGCGAAAAATACCCATACTCCTACAAGTGTATATTGCTACTGAAGAGAGTAAATTTGGACTTGATCAAACTGAGTTAGAGCTCATCTTAGACCGTTTGAATGAGGGCTCTTTTCCGAATGTTTCACTTAGAGGATTTATGGGTATGGCTACTTTTACTTCAGATAAAGAAAGGATATCAAAAGAGTTTTCCTTTTTGCAAGGCCTATTTGAAAAGTATAAAAACAGTCCATCTTTTACTTTGGATATTCTTTCAATGGGCATGTCGGGTGATTATTTAATAGCTATTGAAAATGGAGCAACTCATGTACGGGTTGGATCTGCCATTTTTGGAAGTAGATAAGCCCGTTTTTTGACTTATCTGTGAAAATCGCGGTAATAGCTATAGTCTAAATTTATACCGATCCGAATGGATGAGCGAGAGCTTGGCAATGGGGGTGAAGGATAAACAAATTGTACTGACAGAATTTCAAAAATATCCTCAATTCCGATATAATATTCCGTGTAGTCGAAGCGATCGCTAGTATGAAGAAAATTCCATCCAACATAAGTAGACCAGTTCATTCCGGACTTATATAATAGGTTAGCAATAATAGGAACCCTGAAGTTGTGTTTTATGTGTATTTCTATATAATTGGTAGCTGTACTATAGTCATAGTATGGGAGTGTGGAAAACTGACGAATATTAGACCAGCTGGAGGAAGAGGGTTGAAGAAATATGTTTTGAATACCGTTGAAATGATGAAAATCTGGAAATTCAACTCTGCTGGTGTTTAAAAAACTTCCGATGGAAACATCCATTTCTGTAATTCCCCAGCTGCCCCAATCGGTCTTATCTGTCAACCCTATATCAACAAAATCAAAGTCGGTATCGCCATTAAACTGTTTAATGCCCTTTTTGTAATCAATGTAGATTTTAGGCCAGTTACTTTGAAGATCAACTCTCTTATTTCTTTGAATTCTATACCGTTGACCAATTTGATAACTTAGTTCTAATCCAAATGTATTGGCTTGATGTAGATCAAATCCACTGATTGGGTTTATTGCGTTTGGATAGTCTAAGTTATTCGGGGTAAAATCTCTTCGACCCACATATTGTTCAAGATTATAGAGTGCTGAGCGTTCGGAGTATTCCAAAAAACTACTGAATCGGAAGCCAAGGAAAGGCTCGATTTCAAATTTCACACGAACAAAATCATGTTCAAATATCTTCAGAAAGTTGTCCCCAGTAAAAACGGTATAGAATGAATTGAAAAAAGGGGAAATAGGATTTAACTCGTTGAATTGACGGATATAGCGACCAGCTTGAATTTCAAAAACCCTTCGAGTACGACTCAAACTTTGATATTGAAATTGTCCTAGCCATCTGAAACGATCTTCTCCAAATGCGTAGCGCATATGTGCTTTAAACTGAATTTCTCTTGAGGCATCCTTTATGTGCCATTCTGGTTTAAAGAGATAGTATCCTCCTTCCACGGTGTTTATTCCAAATCCTTTCCAAAGCGCCGGAAATTCAATATAATTGTCGTCTGCAATGGCGATGCGTGTAGAAGTCACGAATGGCTGTAACCAGGCTGCTTTCTGTATAAGCGCGCTTCTTTCATCTGGCCGAACCCTATCGTAATTATATTGCTCTTCTATGGTGTATTCTTGGGCTGAATCTAAGTCAAAAGGTCTCCATTTATCAATTGTCCTGAGTGAGTCGAATTCATTTTCCCATTCTTGATAAGAGGGTCCTTCCGTTATGGAAAGCGGTTCAGCCTTTCCCAACATTTCCCACTCCATGCTGTTCATCCCTCTGAAAAAAGGGACATTGATCTCAAAATCGAGCTTGCCCTGAAAAGGAATTCCATCCCTTACTTCCATCTTAAGAAAAATACTGTCAGCCAAACGCACCCGATCATGCTGATTTAAATAGAGTTCTAGAATGTAGTTGAGGCTGTCGGTATACTCGATTGTAGCTGCTATGCTATTTGAAT
>CALCFH010000061.1 GCA_937900215.1 uncultured Cryomorphaceae bacterium | reverse complement strand
TCATTTCGTCTGAAGGACTCATCCGCGATGCGGCCAAGAGCATTAAAAAACTAGGCATTTTTGAGTACGAACGTCCGATTGGAATTCAAATATTCGGAAATGAATTAGAAAGCATGGAAAAGGCTACCGAAATTGTCACAGCCTCTAAGCCTGATATATTGGATATAAATTATGGCTGTCCAGTTCACAAAGTGGCTTGTAAGGGAGCTGGAGCAGGTATTCTACAGGATATTCCAAAAATGGTTCGATTGACTGAAGCCATTGTAAAATCAACTCATTTACCCGTAACGGTTAAAACCAGATTGGGATGGAGTGAGAATACTAAATACATAGTAGAAGTTGCCGAAAGACTACAAGATGTTGGCATTAAAGCCATTAGTATTCACGGTAGAACTAGACAACAAATGTATAAGGGCGAAGCAGATTGGACGCTTATAGGAGATGTTAAGAATAATCCAAGAATGAATATTCCCGTTTTCGGAAATGGAGATATTGACAGTCCTGAAAAGGCAGTGACCATGAAGAATCGCTATGGTGTTGACGGAGTAATGATAGGCCGAGCTTCTATTGGTTATCCTTGGTTCTTTAGAGAAGTAAAACACTATATCAAAACAGGAGAACACTGTGCTCCTCCTTCTCTAGAAGAAAGAATTGAAGTTGCAAGAAGGCATTTACAACTGTCTGTAGAGTGGAAAGGTGAAAGAACTGGAGTGGTTGAAACACGCCGCCATTATGCTAATTATTTCAAAGGTCTAGCTGATTTCAAAGAGTATCGAACCCAACTAGTAACAACGGATAGTTCAGAAGGTGTTTTTGCCATTTTAGACGCTATCGGCCATCAATTTTTAACTGCAGTCTGAGCAAAATCGGGCACGCTCCGACTACCCCACCAAGAAGATGCTCCTCCCAAGGCTAAGAGAGTAAATAATACAAGGAAAACATCCATTACAGCCAATCGAACAGGATAGGAATCAACCGCATATCCCTGACCTAATTGCACAAAGCCGTATTGAGATTGAAGATAGACGAGTAGAATACCACCAGAGATTCCAATTATTCCACCTATGGCAGTGAGCTGTAAGCCTCGAATAAAGAAAATTCTCTGTAAACTTTTTCTATTCATTCCAATCGACCATAGGGTAAATAAATTCTGTCTCTTTTCTACCATACTAATGGCCAGAGCACCAAGAATGGTAAAGCAAGCTATTCCAAGCGTGAGGGCTAATATTAAGTAAGTCATAAGACCTTCGCTCTTCAAGACATTGAAAACAGTGCTTTGCTGCTGATCTCTATTCAAAATTTGAAATGAACCTCCGTACACAGAGGTTAATTCTTTCTGCACTGCAGTGCTATTTGCATTTGTATGCAAGGCAATCTCAACAGCGGTAATTCTATTGGGTTGTTCATTCAAATCTTGTGCAAATTCTAAAGGAACAAATGCAAATGCATTATCAAACTCAGGTTGGATAGAAAATACGGCTTTTGGAAAAATACGCCTTGTTTTATAGGCGCTCGTCCAATTGCTTGCACTCGGAATTCCTTTGGAAGGAACATAAAGCTGAATAGCTTGAGGCTCTTCTGAAAAATAGACCTCTAGTTTATACGCAAGTCCAATTCCTAAAAGCATTTGTTCGCGGGTGGGATCGAAATTGCCAATTCGTATCCCTTCTTCAATTTTGTTTACACTCAAAAAATCTGAGTCAACTCCTTTTAAGCGTGCAACTACTTCCTTCTCACCATAACGAAAAAAAGCCTTTTCCTCTAAAACAAAGGAAGCGCTTTCTATGCCATCTATATCCAGAAGAGCTGGCTTCGAGACGAGACTATCCGAAAAAAACTTTCCCTCGAGAGGTAGCATTTTCAAATCAGAGTCAAATTGGGTATAGAAGGATCTAATTAAATCCTCGAGTCCGTTAAAAGCGGATAAGACCGTTAGTAAAGCCATTGAACCAACGGCAACACCAGCAATAGAAATGCGCTGAATATTGTGAACTTGGCCTCTTAATCGTTTGGCACTCAAATATCGTTTTGCAATAAATGCAACAGCGTTCACAGAATAGGATTTTCTCCTTCGCCTCTTAATAGGCGATCAATATTCTCTTCATAGTCTAAAGAATCATCCAAGAAATAGCTCAATTCAGGCATCTTTCTTAACTGATGTCTTGTTCTAGAGGCTAGTTCATTCTTTATTTCTGAAGCATGTTTATTCAACACTTCCATAGCCACCTCTTTTTCTCTCAGAGGGAATAGACTAACATAGACTCTTGCAACAGAAAGATCCGGACTAACCCGTACTCTGGTGACAGATAGCAAAGTACCCCGAAAGTATTTTTTTGCAAAACCGATAAAAATTTGTGCTAAATCTTGCTCTAGCAAACTTGACACTCTTTTGAGGCGTTCTGATTCCATAGAAGACAAAGGTAATCAATCCCCCACCCTCGTATCTTTGCAAAGTGAATCCATTTTGGCGAATAAGAGAATTTCTCAAGCCCTACCGCAGTAACCTCGTCTTAAACGTTGTCTTTAACCTTTTTGGCGTACTTTTTTCATTGTTCTCAATCGGACTAATTGTTCCGGCTTTGGAAATAATTCTTGGGAAAGATCCTTCCCAAATGATTGAACCCAATTCAACTGGATTATTCGACTCCATAAAGAACACCTTCTATGAAACCATGGGCAGCTTTACCACCGAATACGGTCAATCTGGTGCCCTTATTTTTGTTTCTGCATGGGTAATCATTGCTTTCTTCCTCAAGAACTTCTCTAAATATTTCGCTCTTTATTTTGTCGCCCCGCTTCGAAATGGAGTTGTACGAGATATTCGGGTTGCGATGCATGACAAAATATTGGCGCTACCTATCGCTTATTTCTCAGAAAAAAGAAAAGGAGATATCGTTTCAAGAATGACCGGAGACCTAAAAGAAATTGAATGGTCTGTGACGATGGTAATTGAGGTTATTTTTCGAGAGCCTATTATGATTATTGGGTCCTTGGCTATTCTTTTTTATATGAGTACGCCGCTCACCCTTTTTGTTCTTATTCTTCTGCCTATAGTCAGTTTTGTTGTAACCTCCATTGGAAAGAGTTTAAAGAAATCTTCTGGCCAAGCCCAAGAGCGAATGGGACAAGTATTGGCCAGTGCAGAAGAGACCTTAGGCGGACTAAAAATATTAAAGGCCTTTAATGCGGAAATCATTAAATCACGCAAATTCAAAGAAGAAAACGACGGTCATTTCAAACTAATGAATCGTGTTTTAAGGAGAAACGACTTGGCTTCACCCGTTTCTGAAACATTAGGAACTTGGGTTATGGCACTTGTGATTTGGTTTGGTGGAAACCAAGTTTTAAAATCAGATAGCTTTGGAGTGGAACAATTCATAGGCTACATTATTTTCTTCTATCAAATGATTGGCCCTGCGAAAGCACTTTCCAAAGCGAGTTATCATATGCAAAGGGGAAAAGCATCTGCCCAACGCATCTTTGAAATTATAGATGAGCCCAATCCGATTAGAGATCATTCAAATTCTATTTCGATTACAGAATTTAAACAGTCTGTTCAATTCCAGGAAGTCACTTTTGCGTATGCCGAGAAAGAAATTCTCAAAGGGCTCAATTTTGAATTGAAAAGAGGCGAAACTGTCGCTCTGGTAGGTCAAAGCGGAAGCGGTAAAACCACCATAGCCAACTTATTACCTAGGTTCTACGATCTTGACATAGGTCGGATTTTAGTAGATGGGAAAAACATCAAAGACCTTAAAATTCGTGATTTGCGTGCTTTAATGGGAATTGTAAGCCAGGAATCTATTTTATTTCACGGAACAGTAAGTGAAAATATTTCTTTAGGAAAACCAAGCGCAAGTTTTGACGAAATAGTGGAAGCCGCAAAGGTTGCCAATGCACACGACTTTATTGAAGGTCTAGAGAAGGGCTATGAAACCAATATTGGTGATGCCGGTGGCAAGCTGAGTGGCGGTCAAAGACAGCGATTGGCCATTGCACGCGCCGTACTCGCCAACCCGCCTATTTTAATTTTAGACGAAGCCACTTCTGCATTGGATACAGAGTCTGAACAACTTGTTCAGCAAGCCCTAACCAATTTGATGAAGAATAGAACCTCACTTGTTATTGCACATAGGCTAACCACCATTCAACATGCCAATCAAATATTGGTTATGGAGGAAGGAAAAATAGTAGAGAGGGGGTCTCATAATTCGCTGCTGGAATCCAATGGGTTTTATGCCAAACTTTGTCAAATGCAAAGCTTTAGCTGATGGAAAAAATTGAACATTTAGGCATTGCTGTAAATAGCTTGGAAGAAGCCATTCCTTTATATGAGTTATTACTTAATACCAAGTGCTATAAAACAGAAGAAGTAGAACGGGAAGGCGTTAAAACCGCCTTTTTCAAAAATGGACCCAATAAGATTGAACTATTAGAAGCCACTCATTCAGACTCTCCAATAGCCAAATTCATTGCCAAAAAAGGCGAAGGAATACACCACATTGCTTTTGCCGTTTCTGATATTAAGGCGGAGATGAACCGACTCAAAAATGCTGGATTTCAGCTGTTAAGCGAGGATCCCAAAATAGGTGCGGATAATAAATGGGTTGCTTTTTTACATCCAAAAAGCACCAAGGGAGTGTTGTTGGAATTGTGCCAAGAAAGAGATCAATAATCTCTACTACCTCTTTTAGAAAGTATTAGCGGATTAGCCGTGTCTTCCATATGTTGCCTCCTATTTCTAAACGTATCGCACGCTAAATATAGAGCTTCTATGAGTGAACTTTCATTGGCCATATTCTTGCCGGCAATGTCAAAAGCAGTTCCATGATCTGGAGAAGTGCGGATGTATTTCATTCCTGAAGTGAAGTTCACCCCTCTATGAAAATCCAATGCTTTGAACGGAATTAATCCTTGATCGTGATACATGGCTACCACGCCATCAAATTGATTTTGGAGCGAAGAACCAAAAAAGCCATCAGGAGAATACGGACCAAAGGCCAAAATTCCTTGTGCAAAAGCCCTTTCCGTTGCAGGTTGAATGATGTCTATTTCCTCCCTTCCGAGAATACCTGAGTCTCCATTGTGCGGATTCAATCCCAACACGGCAATTCGTGGTTTTTCAAATCCAAAATCTTGTTTTAATGCGTTGTTCAGTGCTTGTATTCTTTTCATGATTACTTCCACCGAAAGACTAGAAGCTACGTCTTTTAGTGGTATGTGCCCTGTTACCAATGCTACTTTTAGACTTTCAGAACAAAGAATCATCAATGAATCGGCTGAGTTAAAACGGCTAGATAAATAACCAGTGTAACCGGTAAAATCTGGTAATTTCTGTGCAACCAATGATTTATCAAGTGGAAGCGTAACCAACACATCAATATGCCCGTTTTCTAAGGCTTCGCAAGCTGCATCTAAAGATTTAATGGCATATTCAGCAACTTCAGGATTTGGTTTGCCAGGCTCAATGCGAACATCATCTTGCCAAGTTTGGTACACATTGAGTGCATTCTGTCTTAGCTCAGCCAGATTTCGTGTAGAAAAAGGGGTCAACTCTTGCATATTTAACACCTTTCGGTAAAAAGAGACTATGCGAGAAGAACCGAATAAAATGGGCGTGAAATGTTCAAATATCCTGTCGTCTGCAAGTGCTTTTAAGAGAACTTCCAGTCCAATTCCATTCACATCTCCAAGAGAGATTCCAACTTTAATCTTATCGTTCATGATCTATTCTTTAGAAAATCAAAAAGCAAGCGCACACCCACAGCCGTACCGCCACGGGTTCTGTATTTATCTGCAGAATCTAGAAATGCTGGGCCTGCAATATCTAAATGAATAAAAGGATAGTCTGTGAAATGCTCTAGAAATTTACCAGCGGTTATTGCTCCCGCCTCTTTTCCCCCAATATTTTTAAGATCCGCAATAGGACTCTTTAGTAGATCTTTATAATCATCCCAAAAAGGAAAAACAGCAAGTCTTTCATGCACCCTTGCTCCACTCAGCTCTAGGCTACTCATGATTTTTTTATCTGCATTGCCCATTGCAACAACCCCCTTGCTTCCTATTGCTGCGGCTGCCGAACCTGTAAGAGTAGCAAGATTGATAACAAATTCTGGACTGAATTTCTTGGCATAGCTTAGCGCATCTGCTAAGATCATTCTTCCCTCAGCATCTGTATTTAACACTTCTACAGTGGTACCATCGTACATCTTAATTATATCACCTGGGGCGTAGGCATTGCCGCCTGGTCTGTTATCCGTAGCCGGAATAAGACCTATGACATGAAGAGGAAGTGCATTTCTAGAAGCAGCTATAAAAGCGCCTGCCACGGCGGCTGCACCACCCATATCACTTTTCATGCTATCCATAGATCCTGCAGTGGGTTTCAAACTCAATCCACCTGTATCATAGACTACTCCCTTGCCCACCAAGACAATAGGCTTTTCATTTATTGCATTCTCTGGTTTCCATTCGAGAATGCTAAAGCTCGGCGGATCTATACTTCCAAAATTTACGGCTAAGAGTCCTCCCATTTTTAGAGACTCGATCTTCTTCTTATTCAAAACTTCAACAGAAAAACCGCATTCTGCTCCTTTCGCCTTTATTTCCTCTGCCAATCGAACAGCTGTGAGATAATTTACTGGCTCATTGACTAAATCGCGACTAAAAAAAACGGCCTCTTGAATGCTATTGAGTTCTTTTAATTTTATATCGTCAAGATCAGGGGCAAATAGACTATTTAAGCGAAGAGTTGCCTTCTCTTTTTTGTATTTATCGAATGAGTAAGAGGATAATAATGCGCCTTCCAGAACAAAAAAGACTTCCATTCCATTTGACAAACTAACAATATGTGCAGTTTCAACCTTGTGCAATTTGCATTTTCCAAGTATCTGGACCCCTATGTTCCTGAGGGTTTCAAAGCTGGAGGTCTCTTTCTCCCTTAATTCTGCCTTAAAAATACAAATGCGTCTATCGGCTTCCGTAAATTCAAAACTGTTGTTTTTATCGTCTTCAAACCAATCCTTTACCCTCTTTCTTGCGTTTCTACCTACAGATAAACGGCCTAAATCTCTTAATCTGCTAAAAAGGTATATCTCTAGTTCAACTTGAACGTCATTGGGTTCATTAAAAACTGTAACCATAGAATTTTAAAATTTACCCAAAGGTAGGACGTCAAATTCAATGTGTAGAATTAGTTTGCGAAAGAACAATTTCGATTTAAATGAGCCTGAATCATGCTACCTTTAGGGTCGAGATTGGTTTACTCTCTATTTTTGGTAAAGGGTGCAACTTTAGAAGCTGTATTCCGTTTAATTATTGAATAGAATTTGTTTGTGTTAAAAAGAATATTTCTACTCTTTCTGGTTCTCATGAACACGGTTGCTTTGGCCACGCACAATCGTGCGGGCGAGATAACCTATACATGGGTTAGCGGGCTTACATACGAGTTTAAAATTACAACCTACACAAAAGAATCAGCACCAGCCGATCGTTGCGATCTAAGCATTCAATGGGGAGATCTGAGCAGCTCTACTCTCTTTAGAACAAATGGGGCTAACGGTGCATGCCCCTCACCGGCTAGAATGGGCGAGGTTCTGCCAGGCGACTACAAGAGAAACATCTACGAGGGACAGCACACTTTTGCCGCACCGGGAATCTATATTGTCACAGTAGAAGATCAAAACAGAAATTCGGGAGTTAATAATATTCCCAGCTCTGTAAACGTGCCTTTCTTTATTCAGACCGTTCTCAGAATAAATCCACAATTAGGCCCAAACAACTCTGTTCAACTGTTAAATCCGCCTATTGACGATGGATGTGTGAATCGAGTTTTTCTACATAATCCCTCAGCTTTTGATCCAGATGGAGATAGTTTAGGATATCAATTGGTAAATTGTAGAGGCGCCTCAGGCGTTGAGATTATTCAGACTTATGATCCTTCTATTGTTCAAAATGCCGTGCGTGTAGACTCAGTAAACGGTGAGTTTATTTGGGATACCCCACAAAATCAAGGGCAATTTAATTTTGCCATATTAATTACAGAATACCGTAAAGGACCTACTGGTTTTTGGGAAATCATTGGATCTGTTACACGTGACATGCAGGTGGATATTACCAACTGCAATAACAATCCACCCTTTATTGATCCTGCTGGTCCTTTTTGTGTAATCGCTGGACAAACTCTAAGCTTTCCTGTTCGTGCAGACGATCCGGATCGAAACACCATTGTTTTAACAGGTACGGGGGGGCCTTTGGTGGTGCCACAACCGGCCACATTTATTCAGCCCATTAGCGGTCTGGCACCTGTAACGGGTTTTTTCTCATGGAGTACGGATTGTATTCACGTTCGCAAGCAGCCTTACACCATGACCTTCAAAGTAAAAGACAATGCTTTTAATTCTGCTGATCCCGATTTGGTTGGATTTCAATCTGTTGAAATTCAGATCATAGCTCCTGCACCTGAAAACCCCAGCGTAGTTGCCCAGGGAAGTTCGCTTTTTCTGCAATGGGATACTTCTATTTGTACTCAAGCCCAAGGCTACAGAATTTACCGCAAAGACCAGTTTTTTGGATATACCCCCGACAGCTGTGAAACTGGGGTTCCCGATTATACTGGTTACAAAGAAATAGCTCAAATACCCAATGTTTTCATCACCTCCTATCTAGATAGCGATAGCTTGAAACTGGGCAATCAATATTGTTATATGGTAATCGCTTACTTCGATGATGGCAGTGAGAGTCAAGCCTCTGTGGAGGTATGTGCACAGCTGTCTCAAGACGCTCCAATCATAACAAAAGTGGATGTCTTAAGCTCTGACTTAGTTAACGGTAGTATTGATATTGCGTGGTTGCCTGTGCGCGAACTAGACAGCGCCATTACCCCTCCCACCTATGCCTATGCTCTTTTCAGAGGTATCGGATCAAATCCCGCTGACTTTGATAGCATTGCCTTTTTTCCAAGTTTTACCGACACCCTTTTTACCGATACAGGGCTGAACACCGAGCAAGAAATGTATACCTATAGGGTTCAGTTTTATCATTCTGGTGGCCTAGGTGGAAGTTATATAGCTGGGAAGGCTTCAAATCCTGCTAGTTCTGTATTTTTAAATGTTACGCCACAAGATGCCTCAAATAGGCTTTCTTTCTCATTCAAGGTTCCGTGGATCAATCAGCGTTATGTCATTTTTAAGCAAAACACTACAGGTCAATTCGATAGCATTACGGAGGTTGAAACTTCGTTCTTTGTGGACACTGCATTAAACAATGGGGATACGTACTGTTACAGAGTGCTTGCTAAGGGAGCCTATTCAAGCGGCACGATCTATTCCCCCCTATTAAATCGATCTCAAATTCAATGCGGCACTCCCATAGACACCACTAGGCCTTGTCCGCCTCTACTTTCTCCACAATTTGATTGCAAGCGAAATGATTTGGTTCTTTCTTGGGAAAATCCGTCCGACAACTGCCCTGAAGACATTGCCTACTACAACCTCTATTTTAAGCTTACTGAGGATGCTGATTTTCCATCAAGTCCGCTTGTTAGCAACATAACAGCAGATTTTTTCGATAATTTTGATGGTGATGTTATTGGTTGTTATGCGGTTAGTGCCGTTGATGATGCCGACGGAGACCCCGGCGGCTCTGCCAATGAAAGCGAATTGAGCAATGTCATTTGTTTGGAAGCCTGTCCCAACTTAGAGCTTCCCAATGTCTTTACACCCAATGGAGACGACTTTAATAGATCTTTCACTGTAGTGCGGGATGAGAATGGTATACCATTGGTTAACAGTATCGATGGCTTTGATATGCAAGTTTTTAACCGCTGGGGCCAAAGAGTATATTCAACCCAATCACTCGATGACTTTATTCAGATTGGCTGGAACGGCTTAGATGAGAACTCTGGACAAGCCTGCTCAGAAGGTGTGTATTTCTATGTTTGTAGATATACCGCATTGAGTGTTCGAACTGTGCCTGAACAAGAAGTACATGGTTCAGTTCATCTTTTTAGATAAATAAACAGCATGTTTACAGGCATTATTGAAACCATTGGAGAGTTAGTGAAAATTGAAAATGAGGGTACAAATACACATTTTTCCATTTCCTCTAAATTGGCTCCTGAACTTAAGATAGACCAAAGCTTGGCGCATAATGGAGTGTGCTTAACGGTCGTTCAGATTAACGGAGCTGTGCATATTGTTACGGCTATTGAAGAAACCCTCAATAAAACCAATTTGAGCGATTTACAGCTGGGAGATAGTGTAAATCTTGAGCGCTGTATGCAAATGAATGGACGTTTGGATGGGCATATTGTGCAAGGGCATGTGGATACAACTGGTATTTGTACGAAAGTTGAAAATAGAAATGGAAGTTGGAACTATCACTTTCAGCACTCCACTGAATTGAGTGAATACGTTACCGTAACCAAAGGATCTATTTGTATTAATGGAGTAAGCCTTACGGTTGTTAATTCGGGTGAAGGTGATTTCTCCGTTTCTATTATACCGTATACCTATGAACACACCCAGTTTAAACACCTTCAAGAAGGAATGAAGGTGAATTTGGAATTCGATATTCTAGGTAAGTATGTCGCTAAGCTTATGAATCGATAAGTACATAATCTCTCAATAAAAAAAGCCATCTAAAATTGATTCTTTAGATGGCTTTTGCTTTAAAGACTTCGTAATTCCTATTTGGCTCCGCCAGAAAATACAGTCACAGATCCTTGGAACTGTTCTGAATACTGTGTGCCATAATGTTTAATACTAAGTACGTAGAAGTATACTCCATCCGCAACTAAGCCGCCTGAATTCTGATCGGTTCCATCCCATACCTCATTAATGTAGTCGGTACTTGCATAAATTTGGTTGCCCCAACGGTTGAAAATTGATAAGCTCGCCTCATCGTAATCTTCAATGTTCTGAACAGAAAATTGATCATTGATTAAATCACCATTGGGAGTGAACACATTGGCTACAATAATTGAATCTGGTTCATCTATTATAGGCGGAATAATTACACTATCTTCTTCAAACACACAGAATTGCTCCCAATTGGAATGAGAAACATAGGTTGGATTCCCCAAGCGAATTCCACTCACTCTCAGTGCATAACAACCTGAATCGGTTGGAAGAGTAAAACTAAAACTTGTGTCTATTGTTGGATTAATCCCTTGTCCGCTTACTGCTACCCATGAATTGACATCTTCTGGTGTAGCACTCACCATGACCTCATAATTCACATTCAGCCAACCGTTGTATCTATTCCACGCTAGTTGCTTAACCGCCGCATTGCCATTGAATACAGTGTCTATGCGAATAGAAGTAATGTTTGCGCTTGGATTGTACACCTCTTGATTTACGATAGGCTGTATAGCATAACGATAATTTCTAGCCTCAACATCACCTGGGCCAACACTAAAGTCAGTCCATTGTGGATCGCGAACTGAATTCATCCCCAATTTTGTTCCAACCCTATTCCAAGTAGAACCGTTGTCGTCAGAGCGGAAGAAATTCACCCCAGTAGTTAGCTGTTTCGGATAGCTCAAAGTATCAACTTCATACTGAACTCTGGTAGTCCAGTTTGTGTCTACCGTTACGTTGCGAACGGCATAAGTAGGTTCGAAACAGTTATCCACCTTAACCATCATGGTATAGAATTCTTCAAGTTGAAAACCACACTCATTTGTGAGTGTGTTGCCATCATTGCCCTGCTTGATATACACAATGTATTCTCCGTTCAGAGTCAATGGTTTGTACAGTTTTAATTCCACAAAATCAGTGGTAAAATCAATGCCGCAATTCTCCTTTACACCAACTACAGGCCGGGCTATGGAATCAGGACCAATTACCCTAAAATCTGTACCGTCTGGAGATACACTGGTGCATTGTATATCGACATCAAACCGTAAGGTAATAATACTGTCTCCACAATTGTATGCTAAAGTTGGTACAATATATGAAAAGCCGTTCGACGAATTTGGATCTACAATAGAGTCATTGATAATCTTAACTCCGGCCAAATCGCCTTTATAGTCTCCTGGAATCGTATCCATCCCAAAACCCGGTAATGAAATATCTATTCTTGGTCCATTTTGTACCGCCGGATTGCAATTCCCTGCTATAGTTAATTGCATATCTCTCATAGAAGACCCAATGTATTCCCAAGTTTGAAGTGCCTGATTAAACCGATATTCCTTTACAATAATGGCCGCAACACAAATTTCTTGATTTGTACTTGTGGTAAATGAAAAGGTTCCTGACAAAGAATTCACTTGAATACCACCTGAACCTGGCGCTGTAGTAATGGGTTGATTTACACTATATCCTCCAGCGAAGGGCAAATTAAATCCAGGAGGCGGACCTTCCATTGGTGTGGTGAAAGAGTACACAACTGAATCATTATTCGGCTCAAAAGTTGGGTGAGTCCATACAAAATAACTATTGGTGCAAAAGGCCTTTGCCGCTGCAGTTAAAAATTGGGGGGAGGTATTCTGTCCATTAATATTATTCAAAAAAGCCTCAACATACGTCCCATCAGGACAATTTCCACCACAATTAAGCGGTGCACAAGCCGCCAAATTATCGATACAACCACTTCTGCAACATATATCATAGGAGAAAATTATGCTTGCACAATTCTGCGGTAGAATGGTTGTTCCCCGATACTTGTGCATACTCACAGCCACGTAACCTGGTGCGCTTGGAAGTACGCAATCATCATACCCAGGAGTAGGTTGTCCACCATCTGGCAAAGACCCAGGCACCCTAGTTGCCGTAAAAGTAGAATTTGCAAAACAACTAGAGCGAATATCTATTGCTACCGTTGCCCCCAGACCTGCTGTTCCAGGCGTCATATCTCTATAGAGTAAAAGAACTACCTGATATTGTCGAGGAATTCCAGTAGAGTCACCAATGTATCGATAGGATATTTCTGCACCGGCAACATGAGTTGCCTTTACCTCAAGTGAGGCGCCAAGTAGAAATAGAATTAAACTTAGAAGCAGGCTATACTTTTTCATTTCGAATACATTCAAATATTGGACATAAATGAACAATATCGTAGATGTTTTCTAAAAGACTACTTAGTGTGGCAATTTATGAAATCGAGTAAATCAGTCAGCATGGCTATTAAAAGCAGCTAATTCATTAGAATAAGACTCAATCCATTGACAGTAAAATACCTCTAAATGAGAAATAATTAATCTTCTTCGATAACTCAGCCAGTATTCATCAATAAAAAAGGGGGAGCATTTTGCAATGCTCCCCCTTTTCAAAATATAGTTTCTATTTACTTTGCTCCACCAGAGAATACTGTCACAGATCCTTGGAACTGTTCTGAATACTGCGTACCGTAATATTTAATACTAAGTACGTAGAAGTATACTCCGTCCGCAACTACGCCGCCTGAATTCTGATCGGTTCCATCCCATACGTCGTTGATATAATTGGTACTTGTATAGACTTGGTTGCCCCAACGGTTAAAAACAGATAAACTGGCCTCATCGTAATCTTCAATATTCTGAACAGAAAATAGATCATTGATTAAATCGCCATTGGGTGTAAACACATTGGCTACAATAATTGAATCTGGCTCATCTATTACAGGTGGGATAATTACGCTATCTTCTTCAAACACACAGAATTGCTCCCAATTGGAATGAGACACGTAGGTGGGATTCCCCAAGCGAATTCCACTCACTCTCAGTGCATAACAACCTGAATCGGTTGGAAGAGTAAAACTAAAACTTGTGTCTATTGTTGGATTAATCCCTTGTCCGCTTACTGCTACCCATGAATTGACATCTTCTGGTGTAGCACTCACCATGACCTCATAATTCACATTCAGCCAACCGTTGTATCTATTCCACGCTAGTTGCTTAACCGCCGCATTGCCATTGAATACAGTGTCTATGCGAATAGAAGTAATGTTTGCGCTTGGATTGTACACCTCTTGATTTACGATAGGCTGTATAGCATAACGATAATTTCTAGCCTCAACATCACCTGGGCCAACACTAAAGTCAGTCCATTGTGGATCGCGAACTGAATTCATCCCCAATTTTGTTCCAACCCTATTCCAAGTAGAACCGTTGTCGTCAGAGCGGAAGAAATTCACCCCAGTAGTTAGCTGTTTCGGATAGCTCAAAGTATCAACTTCATACTGAACTCTGGTAGTCCAGTTTGTGTCTACCGTTACGTTTCGCACAGCGTAATTCGGCAGCCAGCAGTTGTCTACAATTACCAACATCGTATAGAACTCTTGGAGTGGGAAACCACATTTATTCAATAAGGTATTGCCATCATTACCCAATTTCACATAAACAGTATAAACACCATTCACGGTAAGAGGCTTATATAGTTTTAGTCGTACTTGATCCGTTTGGAAAGAATTTCCACAATTTGCATCAAATCCTATCACTGGACGAGCGATGGAATCAGGACCAATTACCCTGAAATCAGAACCATCGATAGCGATACTAGTACACTGGATTTCCACATCAAAATTCATTGTAATGGAAGAGTCACCGCAGTTATATGCAATGGTTGGAACGATGTAGCTATAGCCTGTTGGGCTGGAAGGATCTACTATTGAGTCATTTGAAATCTTAACACCGGCTAAATTACCTAACCATGATCCACTGATCGTATCCGATCCAAACCCGGGTGCCGATACATCGATCTTTGGACCATCCTGAACCGAAGTTTTACATTGACCAGCAATAACCACTTGCATGTCGCGTACGGAAGAACCAACAAATTCCCATGCTCCAATTACGTTGTTAAATCGATACTCTCTTGCCCGAACAACAATGGCGCAAACTTCTTGGTTTGGTCCTGTTGTAAAGGCATACGTACCTGTCTTAGTATCTACCTGAATACCACCTGTACCAGGCGCGGTGGTTACGGGAGTTGCAGCTGAGTAACCCGCCGAATAAACCAAATTCACACCTGTTCCTCCTAAAAATTCTTGAGCATTTGCCAATTCATAAAATACAGAATCTCCATTCGGCTCTATAGAAGCTTGAGACCAAACGAAATATTTATTTGTGCAAAAGGCTTTGGCCGCTGGTGTGATAAACTGAGGCGAAGTATTTTGTCCATTGGTATTGTTTAAAAATGCTTCTACATATGTTCCATCTCCAGCAGGAGCTGTTAAATTAGTAATCGCTGGATTTCGACAGCACGTTTGCCAATAAAAGCGAATATCCGAGCAGTTAGAAGGGAGTGTGACATTTCCGAAATAATTGTGCTGAGTAATTGTCACAAAACCGGGCGTACTCGAAGACACGCATTCGTCCAAATCTGGAGTGAGAATACCACCATCTGAATGAGGCGTTGAACCAGCAGGATTAATTCGCGTCATGGCAAGGGTTAAATTGCCAAAACATGAAGAGGTAATATTTACTGTAGCTGTTGGACCCAATCCAATTCCAGTTATATCTCGGTAAACCTTTAAGATTACCCTGTATTGCCTTGGAATCCCAGTAGAATCGCCTATGTATTTGTACTGTATCTCCGCTCCTGCCACGTGAGAGGCTTCCATGGAAAATTGGCTACCTAAAACCAAGACCAATACGGCCATTATTCGCTTTATGCTCTTCATAGTTTTGCTCAATTAAGGGCTTTCTCTTAACTTACTAATGTACAAATTAAGCACATAAATGAGTAAACCTTGTTAGATTAATGAGTATTCGATCTGATTTTACCGATTGAACGGTGTTTGATTGGTCAAATACTTGTAAATGAAAGCGATTTAACTTGAATTTTGAATCTTCATTCCTTCGATCAAAATTTCAAACTAACTGAATTTGTACGACTTACATCCAGAACTTCGTGAACCAACTCTAGTAAGCATCCTATCTTTACAAGTTCAAATAAATTAAGTCATTGCTCCCATCCTCTGCTCTATTTTTGCCCACTTCAAATAATCAACATGCAGCACATCCGGAATTTTTGCATAATCGCACACATTGATCATGGAAAAAGCACCCTAGCCGATCGCTTGCTTGAGACCACTCAAACCATTACTGACAGAGAAAAGAAGAATCAGCTTCTGGATAATATGGACCTTGAAAGAGAGAGAGGTATCACCATAAAAAGCCATGCAATTCAGATGAATTATTTGGCTGATGATGGACAAGTGTATGTTCTTAATTTAATAGACACTCCAGGCCATGTAGATTTTAGTTATGAGGTTTCTAGGAGTATCGCAGCGTGTGAGGGGGCTTTGTTAATAGTCGATGCCGCTCAAGGAATACAAGCCCAAACCATTTCTAATTTGTATCTGGCTCTGGAACACGATTTAGAAATTATTCCAGTGCTGAATAAAATCGATCTTCCCAGTGCCAATCCTGAGGAAGTGAAAGACCAAATCATAGACTTGATTGGATGTGATGACGAAGATATAATTCCTGCCAGTGCCAAAATAGGACTCGGAATTAAAGAGATTCTGGAGGCAATTGTCAAAAGAGTTCCAGCTCCAAAAGGCGATCCCGACGCTCCTCTTCAAGCCTTAATATTTGATTCAGTTTACAATCCGTTTAGAGGAATAGAGGCGTATTTCCGCATCTTAAATGGCCAAATAACCAAGGGAATGAAGGTTCGTTTCATGGCTACAGGCAATAGTTATAATGCAGATGAAATTGGTGTTTTAAAATTAGAAAAATCACCCAGACAGGTTGTAAAAGCAGGAGATGTAGGATACCTCATTTCTGGTATTAAAGAGGCGCAAGAGGTGAAAGTTGGAGATACTATCACTGATTCCAACAGACCGGCAGCCAATGCCATAGACGGATTTGAGGAAGTTAAACCCATGGTTTATGCAGGTATTTATCCTGTAGATACGGAAGAATTTGAAGACCTTCGAGCTTCCCTTGACAAACTTCAATTAAACGATGCTTCACTCACTTTTGAAGCCGAATCTTCCGCTGCTTTGGGTTTCGGCTTCCGATGTGGCTTCTTGGGAATGCTACACATGGAAATCATTCAGGAAAGATTGGAGCGAGAGTTCAATATGACTGTGATTACTACCGTTCCGAACGTTTCTTACCACGCTTTCTTGAAGTCAAATCCTGAAGAGGTAATGATGGTTCACAATCCATCAGACTATCCTGATCCTTCTAGCCTCGATCATTTTATGGAGCCTTTTATCAAGGCACAAATCATTACAAAATCTGAATATGTTGGGGCAATTATGACCCTTTGCATAGATAAACGTGGTCTTATTACCAATCAAATCTACCTTACCTCAGACAGGGTTGAGTTGACTTTCGACCTGCCCTTGGCCGAAATTGTTTTTGATTTTTACGATAGACTCAAAACAATCTCGAGAGGCTATGCATCTTTTGATTATCATCCGATAGACTATAGAAACAGCGACTTAGTAAAAGTAGACATACTCCTGAATGCAGAGCCCGTAGATGCGCTTTCTTTCTTAGTACACAAAACTCGTGCACATGAGATTGGCAAGAAAATGTGCGAAAAGCTGAAGGAACTCATCCCAAGGCAGCAGTATGTTGTGGCCATACAGGCAGCTATAGGCGCTAAAATTGTTGCACGCGAAACCTTATCTGCACTTAGAAAAGATGTGACAGCCAAATGTTATGGAGGTGATATTTCGAGAAAGAGAAAGCTATTAGAAAAGCAAAAGGAGGGAAAGAAAAGAATGAGACAAGTAGGAAACGTAGAAATTCCTCAACAAGCATTTCTCGCTGTGTTAAAATTGAACGACTAGATTTACACACATCCAACTAAATCTATAAATATCAATATAATGTCAGGCCAAACTCTTCGTTTTTGCATTCTTTGCCTCATTTTTATGAGTTCTTTGTCTCAAAGTAATGCCCAAACTGTAGAGCCCTATATGAAGGGTAAGGATAGAGTTTTTTATACCTATTCGTATGCTTTTATTCAGCCCGGTATCGAATCCTATGAGTCGACATGGCGTTCGAACGAAAACTTGATTCAACTCTATCTCGAAACTAAGATTGCCCGAAAGTTTTTTGTTGGATATGGATTTGGATATAATTCAACGAATTATCACCACAATCTTAGAATTAGTACTCAACCTACAACAGGTGGAAACACTTTCCATATTATTCCTGACAGCGTCAGCTATAACAGTAATAAGCTAAATGTTAAATATTTAGAGATTCCAATTGAACTGCGTTTTCGAACCCAAACCCATAGTGGCAAGACTATTCGATGCTATATTGGTGCAAAAGTGGGGTATCGAATTAATTCGTATGCGCGCTACCGCGATGAAAAGCTAAATGTGGCGTATTACAATATTGACGAATTAAACCAATGGAATTATGGCCTATATACCCGCATGGGATATGGTCTGATAAGTTTATATGCATCGTATAGCTTAAGTCCTTTATTCACAAACCTCAGCGAAGTTCAGTCAGACTGGGCCAATCAAAATGTGATTAGCTTCGGATTGAGTATTGGTGGCTAACTCGTCTTATCTGCATTTTCAGGGAAGAATAAGGCTTTCAGTTCTGACGCCTCTTCTGGCTTCATTTTACCAGATAGTATTAAAGCCAATTGCTTTCGTCTTAAAGCTCCATCGTACCTTTTCTGCTCTAATTCTGTTTCAGGGCGAATAGGCGGAACTTGAATGGGCCCACCCAATTGGTCAACTGCTACAAAGGTATAAATGGCCTCATTGGCTTGGATCCTATGTCCCTGACCTGTATTGTCTTCTATAAATACATCTACACATACTTCCATTGAACTGCTAAAGGCTCTGCTCACCTTTGCTTCTAGCGTTACTATGCTTCCCTGTGGCACAGGATGTTTAAAGGAAACATGGTTAACCGTGGCTGTTACAACAATTCTTCTACAATGCCTGTGTGCCGATATAGCAGCACAGCGATCCATCCAAGAAAGCAGCTGACCTCCAAATAAATTTTTTAAATTATTCGTATCGTTCGGAAGAACAATTTCGGTCATTATGGTTAAAGATTCGGAAGGAGTACGCGCTTTCATTTACTATCTAATTCTGGACGCTAAGTTACAGCCAACCCAATTCTTAATGGACTAAAATGTCTAATACTAAAGACATTTTCAAAGATTTAATACCGGCCTGTCTATTTGATCTAAACCCAAAATATATTCTATCACTTTGGTGTTAAAAATACTCGGTTGCTCTATATTCACTACATGTCCACAACTTTCTACCACTATGAGTTGGGCAGAAGCATGTTGGGATGCAATTAGTCGGATGGATGGCAGGAACATATGATCTTCCCTACCCATGACATACAGGGTTGGTATACCCGGATCTTTGGCTCTCAGAAATCGCAGGAGCGGATTTACGTCTGCCGTGAGCGCAAACCATCTTTTAAATTCTTTCTGATAGAGCTTTCGCGCTTCATTCACGAATAAGTTTCTAGATTCTCTATGGTTCTTCTTTGGCATAATTACGAACGCAAAGAGCTTGTATAAAACTAGATAGGGCAATGTCGATTTTAGAATAAATCCCAATCTCATTAGAAATTGACCTTTTAGATTGATCTTCATAACTGCTCCACCTAAAATCATGGAATGGGCTCTTTCGGGATGTCTCTCCAAAATATCTCGGATAATGATGGTTCCAAGTGAGATGCCCACGAAATGCGTTCTTTCTATTCTCAGATGATCCAATACTTCCAAAATATCATTCCCTATGATATCAAAGGAATATTGCTTCATCTTTTCAAAAATGGGTTCTTTCGACTTTCCATGCCCTCTCAAATCGATCAGCAGCACGTTGAAATGCTTTTTAAAGTCTCGTATCTGCTTGTACCAAATGCTACTGCTACCTCCAGCCCCATGAATAAATGTTATCCATTGAGAAGACTCTTCTTTTTTGAACGCAGTATAATGCAGCATGGGCTAATAACATAGTTGGAAGTAAAGTAGTTCAGAACCACTATCCCACTCTATGTGCAAGTGTACTATAAAACTTGAAACCGCCGATTCATTGATTTACTTTCTCTGAAAAATTTTGCTGTTGTAGAATAAGCGAGGTAATTATACCCACAGCCAGATCTTCTATGCTGTGCGTTCACTAGCCGATTGAAATGACTTCGGACTTAATCCACTGTAGGCACACAAAATATCCAATTCTTCTTTGTCAAGGCCCTCTGTGAAAAGAGATAAATCTTCTATACAGCTACCTTCTATTTGAATAATGGCATCCGGAAATCTCCGCAAGATAGATTGCGCTTTTCTCTCTAAAATAATGACCAAGGTCTTGGCTGCTAAAACCGATGCCAGTTCTTTTTTATCTGCCAACTGACTAAATTCCTTTGGAACGAAAAAATTATAGATGGGCATGATAGTATCTTCTTTTTATATTCTTAATTCGGTTAAATCCACTCTTCTACTCTTCA
>CALCFH010000060.1 GCA_937900215.1 uncultured Cryomorphaceae bacterium | reverse complement strand
AACAACAGCAAAATGGTTGGTTTCAAGATGCAGACAATACCATTAAACACAATGATAGGCCGATTTTGCATACCATAGCGTATACCATTGATGGTCTTCTAGAAACAGGGATTATTCTAAATAGAACTGATTTCATAGATGCCGCAATAATTCCCGCTAAAATATTGGCAGAAAAGTGGATTAATAACAAGGCTCTAAATGGTCGGTATAATTCTAATTGGTCTGGAAGCGAGGCCTTTATTACTACAGGAGGAGCTCAAATGGCTATTGCTTTTATGAGGTTATATGAGATCGAGGCAAACTCGTACTGGCTAGATAGAACAAGGGAACTATTGGAATTTCTTAAATCTATTCAAATTATGGACACAGAAATTTTAGATGTAAAAGGAGCCATTTTTGGTTCTCATCCAAGCTGGGGACATTACGAAGCCTTTGGAATACCAAATTGGGCAAACAAATATTTTCTAGAGGCACTTTTAATGACTATGCCCAGAGCTTAATCCATCGCTTAAAAGGGAAAAGGCTCCCTTTCCTATGAAGCTGCTGCCTTTGGGAAAGTCTTTTGAATTCAAAACTTCCACCCTTCCTTCGAAGGATTTACCTTTTTGAATCTCTTTGGCAGTAAAATGTTTTTCTTCACCGCGTTCTAATTGTAATTGAAGGACGAAAAAACGTCCATTTAGTTCAACAATTGATTCTTCAGCAATGGCCAAAACATACCTCCTATCCGTCAAGATGTTTGCCTCAACATACATACCTGAACTCATTTCTTTCGAATCTTCCGGACTCTTTAAATGACCATGAACAGACGCTGTTCTTGACTCTTCATCAATGGTTCTATTGACCAAATGGACCTCCGCCTCATATGTTTTTGATCTTCCATTCTGTAATTGGAAAAAGATTTCTTGCTGCTCTTTGATAAGGGAAAGATCTTTTTCTAAAACTACCAATTCTATGTGAGGATGGTCTAGATTCACGATCTCCAAAGCAATGTCTGATGTATGAAGATATGCGCCTATACTTATATCAATTTTGTTGATATTGCCAGAAATAGGTGCACGAACAACTATTTCTGTACTCATATTATCTGGGCTTACTAAATCTGTATTTATACCCATGATCTCTAAAGTTTTCTTCAAACTCTTGTATCGTGCCTTAGCAACCTCAAATTCGGCCTCAGACTTGGCAAAGTTCTTTTGAGATGTAACATTGTCTTCTCGCAACGAAGATTGACGTGTAAAATCTGTTTCAATCATATGGAGAAGTGCCTTGCTCTCCAAATAATCTCGTTGAACTTCTAAAAACTTAGGGTTTTCTATGACGAATAGCTTCTGTCCCTTTTGAACAAATTCACCTGCATAAGGAAAAATTAATTTGACAAAGCCTTCGAAAAAGGTACTCACCTTGGCATTGTATTGAGGCGGCACCTCTACTCTACCTGTAGTTTGGATTAAATCATAAAAAACAATGGAATCGATGGAAATCAAACTGATTTTCATTTCGCTGATCTGATCCTTGCTCAAAATAATTTCATTCTCATCTAAATGCCCTTCTTCTTCGTTCAAATGCAAGTCCCCTTTTGGGGTATTGCAACTGAACAGAGAGAAAATCGATAAAACAATAAGATACAGAAGCCCATTCACCCTTTTCATACTGACAGCATATTATTCCGTTAAGTAATTCAACTCCAATGCAGAGAAGTTATACATTAAAAGAGAGTTTAAATATCTCATTTCTATTGACTTAGAATTCTCTACTATTTGCACATACTGCAAGAAATCAATCTCTCCCGCTTCCAGAGATCTACTAGCTTGTTTCAATAATTCATCTGCTAATTGTTTACCTGTTTCCTTGAAATAATCTATCTCCTCTTTTTCTTTCTCCAATTCAGAAAGCCATTTCTGGTAATTCATATTCCTTTGAATCGTGTAATTGTCTGCTAGGTTAATCTGTATATCTGTTTCTATCCTAGCAGCATCTAGTCTTGACTTTTGCGCACCAAACCAAAGAGGGATAGCAATTCCAGCCTCTACGCCTGAATAATTTCTTTGATTAAGCCCATTGTTCGATCCTTGAAAAACCGCAAATTCAAGATCAGGCCAAAACCTATTGCGTTCTAGACTTTCCAAGGTTTTAGCAAGTTCAACTGATTTCATATGATATTCTACCATAGGGTTTAATGCCACTTCTTGGGAAAGAACCACAACGAGGTCTAAGTTCTTATCGATTGGAAAAACAACTGTGTCTGATTGTACCCATAGGTTTAAGTTGTTCAAAGACTGTTTAAACTCTAAACCTGCCGCTTTAAGTTCTCGATTTATTTCACCACTTTTTGCTGTGGTCATTAACTTCTCAAGGTAGGTAGTCTCACCAACTTGATATTGCTTCTCTGCATATTTTTCCAAAAAATGATACAGGCTATCTAAGTGATTGAGTCGTTGTAGAATCTCTTCCCAATATAAAACTGTATAATAGGCTTTCGAGATTTCCTTTTGCACTCTCCATCCACCCAACTTGTATTGAGACTCAACCAGATCTGTCTGATTCTCAAAAATCTTAGACCTTGATCCATAAACGGTTGGAAAGGCAATAGACTGCCTCAAGCCCCAGACGTTAAGAGGCAATCCATTGGCTGCTATGTTGTTTTCATCGTA
>CALCFH010000059.1 GCA_937900215.1 uncultured Cryomorphaceae bacterium | reverse complement strand
TTCTTAACTTTTTAGTATTTTTCCAACTCAATGGAAGATAGACCAAACCATATATTTCCTTTAGAATTAGCTTGCTGATGGCTTCTCTATTGATAGGAATCTCAGGTTTTTCTGCCAAATTTTGGCAAGATACCTCGCCGTCCTTAGACTGGACCACTCCAAACGACCTGCAGCTCAACAATTTTCGCTCGTTAGATTTGGATTATTTCGGACTTTGGTTTGATCTTCAAAACGACAACAAAGACTCTATTTCTTGGTTTGATTTTCCGCATCCCGATGGGGGATACATCCGCTTTAAACTAAAAGGAAACAACTTAATTCCACCTAAACTTCAAGCGAAGTATCCGCAAATTCGATCCTATACAGGTTTTGCCCCTAGCGACCCCCTGCTTCGCTTGCAGTTAGATTTTGGTGCTACGGGTTTGCATGCCATGGTTTTAAGTCCCGAAGGACAGATGTTTCTAGACCCTGGTATTTCAGGAAGAGTAGACAGCTATGTAAGTTATTGGAAGAGTCAAGCTGTTCCGACTACTCATTTCGAGTGCTATCTGGAAGATCCGATTTTATTCCCAGCTCCGTTAGGAACTGCCTCGGTTACGGCTGTAAGCTCTACTCCCCTCTTTAGTCCCAAAATAAAAACCTACCGTTTAGCTGTGGCAACCACTGGAGAATACAGCAACTTTCATGGTGGAACTAAAATGACTGTTCTCTCTGCGGTAACAACCACCATCAATAGAGTGAACGGCATTTTCGAGCGCGACCTAGGTATTCACTTTATCTTCTCAGAGAAAATGGATACCCTCTTCTTTTTTGATGCCGTAGGCGATCCATTTAACAACAACAACTCCTTTAACCTAGCCTTAGAAAATCAGATTGTAATAGACTCCTATCTTGGAGACTCTTTATACGACATTGGACATAATTTCGGCACGGGAGCAGGAGGATTCGCTCCTGGATTGGCCTGCAGCTTTTCTACCAAAGCGCAAGGCGTAACCGGGTCTCAAAGTCCGGTAGGAGATCCTTTTGATGTAGACTATGTTTGCCATGAAATAGGCCATCAGTTTAGCGCCAATCATACTCAAAACAATCCGTGCAACAGAGCCAGTTCTGCTGCATTCGAGCCGGGTTCTGCCAGCACAATCATGGGATATGCCGGAATTTGTCCGCCCAATATTCAATCCAATAGCGATGCCTATTTTCACGTGCACAGTATTTCTGAAATTTCAAACTACACCGAATTGGGAGCCGGCAATACCTGTCCGACCACAAATGGCAGTGGTTCAGCGCCGACCCTAGTAGTTCCTGCAAGTGGATTTTTAATTCCCGTTTCTACGCCTTTCCGATTGAAGGGATCGGGTACTGATTTAGACGGTGATTCACTGATGTTCACCTGGGAGCAATACAATTTGGGACCAAGCGGTAGTCCACTTAGTCCAGTTGCCAATGCGCCCTGTTTCCGAAGCTTTACTCCAAAAAGAACTCCCGAACGCTTTTTCCCAAGGTTCAGCTCTATTCTTTCAGGGAATTTAATTATTGGCGAAGTTCTTCCAAATTATGGCCGAAATCTGCGTTTCAGATTAACTGCGAGAGACAATAATGATACAGCGCCGGGTATTTCTTATGCGCAAGTAGATTTTGATGTCGATATTTTCTCAGGTCCTTTTGAAGTTACATTCCCCAGTAGTACGCAGCATTTGACCAGCAACTTTAGCTATCCCATACAATGGGCCGTTAACGGCACCGATGGGCCGGATGTAAACTGTCAGGCAGTAAATATTTATTATTCCTCTGATGGTGGTCTCAATTTTTCAGACACATTGGCTTTAAACAGTCCGAACGACGGAGAATTCATTTGGAACATTGGGGCAGCAATGGAAACCCAAACCGGTAGACTTTGGATTGAAGCGGCGGATAATATTTTCTTAACGATTAGTGAGGAGTTTGAAATTAAAGCCAGCGGAGTGGGTTTACCCGAATACGCTCATCGCTCTTTGCTCTATCCCAATCCTTTGAAATCGGGAGATTTCTTAAACCTCGCACTGGATTCAAGGTGGGGTAATGATTTGAGCGTTCTTTGGTACGACGTACTTGGAAGAGAAGTTAGCTCAGAAGTGTTTAGCTTGGAAAAAGGACAGGAAGAAATTAAACTTAGCACCAAGGATTTGCAGAAAGGAATCTACCAAGTTGTTTTAGTTTCTTCAAACGCCAGATCTTCAGAGCGTATCCTTATTCAATAAATCTTTAGCGTGTAATTTAGATGGAGTACCCTCTCCTCTAATTCTGTAGTTTTTACAAAGGACTAAATCGGGCGGGCACTCCCATAGCCAGAGAGTATTCAGGCACATCTTTAGTTACTACCGCACCCGCAGCTACCACCGCGTATTTCCCAATTCGAACGCCAGGAAGCACGATGGCTCCCGTGCCTAAATAGGCGCCCTCCTCAATATACACATTGCCCGAAATATTCACCGCAGGCATAATAGAAACAAAAGATTCTATGGTAGAGTCATGACCAACAGTCGCATTCAAGTTGATGAACACAAAACGACCGAGACTTATACCGCAAGTTAAGACACAACCCGAAGAAATAATGCTTCCTTGACCTATTTCTATACTATTAGGATCTTGAATGTCTGCTTTAGGATGAATGAGTTCCAGCCATTGGGCTTGCTGCCAATGTGGGAATTTTTGGAATAAATCTCTTTTAATCATTGGAGAAGCAATTCCGAATACAGCTGTGCCGGATGTGAATTGCGAAAGTTTGCCTTTGCAGAGAAATCCATCTATTCTTTTGCCCTCTTCAATATTATCGTCGTACAGATGAATATCGGAATAGGAAGAAAGGATTCCCGACTTGCCTTTGTGTGCGTGTAGTATTTCTCTAGCAAGTGCACCACCACCCATCACGCTCAATTCAGAATCTAGCATATTCTAAGGTATAAAGTCGCCTCTGACAACAGAATAGGCCGGTACAATTGAGTTTGAAGGCACCTCACATTTGCGAATAAATGCACTTCCCGTACCCACCAATACTCGACCTCCTATCACAGCACCCCCGCTGAATTTGGCGCCATGCATAACGGTACAAAAGCTTGAGAATCGCACGTCGTGACCTACCAAACAGCCTAAGTTTAGGATATTAAAATTTCCGAGCTGAATGGATGTAGTGAAAATACAGCCCTGCGTTATAATATTTCCCATTCCAATTTCCAGATCCAACCTATTTTCCCAATCTACAAAAGACTTAGGATGAATAATATTGGGATAGAATAAATCGAGATGTTCAATTTGTTGGAATACTTTACTTCGCAACACCGGATTTCCGATACAGATAGCCACCGCTAAGGAAGGGATTTCAGCCTTCAAGCTCTTTAATATTGATACTTCACCAAGATAGGGAGCTTGCAAAGGGGCGAGGTCCGTTGGATGGTTTTCAGAAACATAACCCAACAAATCAAATTGTTGGTTTAGTTCTGAATAAAGAATCATAGCCGCTACCTCTCTAGCAAATTCTCCAGAACCAACTAAAACAATAGATATCTTCATAATGACTTACTCATTCGGCGCAATATCAATATCCTGCTAGATAAATAGAGTGCCACCAGCAAACTACTTGGGACTAAAAATACAATTAAAGAGGAATATCCAATATAAATGGCGTAGACCACCCAGATATTTACAAGAACTTGAACAGAAGCATAAAATAGACTCGTATTCATATGTCCCCAATTCATTTCATTGGCGAGATACTGATAATTATGGGTTCTGTGTGCCTCTGTAATTTTTTCTCCTTTTAGTAGTCTGTGAAAGATAGTCAGGCTGGTATCCACACCATATACCAGAACTAAACCTAGGTAGGCCCAATTTAATTGAAGCAGAGGAATAAGTAAGAAAGCCAAAATAAAAGCAAGGGCCACACTTCCCACATCGCCTGCAAAGCAGCGGGCTCTTTTGCGAAGATTGTAAAAAGTAAAGATGGCGAGGGCAATGAGTACAAATCCAAACAAACGGAAGCTATATCCACCTAAAATATATTCAATTCCGCCAATGGTGAATACGCAGACTGAAGCGTATAAAGAAGTGATGCCGTTTATTCCATCCATAAAATTGAAGGCATTCACCCAGCCTATCATTAGGATATAAATTGGAATTAGGTAATACCAAGGCAAGCTAAGTAAATGCAGATCTATGAGAAGGCAAGTCACCGAAATCAAGTGAATGAGCACCCGAAGACCACTAGGCAAATCGCGGACATCATCAATAAATGAAACTGTGGAAACCAACAACAATCCGAATACAAAATAGGAATCTTGAAAGCCAGAGAATACATACCAAAAGAGAACACTTATTGGAATAATTATACCACCCCCGCGAATGATGGGGACTATATGTGAACTTCTTTCATTTGGTTTGTCTATTATGGAGAAGCGAACAGCCAGCCGAAAGTACATTCGAATTAAAAGGAAGGCAGACAATAGCCAAACCGGATAAATAAGATACGATATCTCCATACTTTCCATTAATGGTCTAAGCTCCTTTGGAGACTTTACGCCCTATAATTATTCCCCAATAGAGGTTGTGCGAATTTAACATTTCCTTCTTTCTTTAGCTCAATGTGAATTATTTATGAGCAATACAACACCTTTTTCCATAACGGCTCTGTTGTTTCAAAATGAATCACAATCCCAAAAATAGAAATAAAATGGGAAGTTCCAAGCAATCTTACCATACATTATAAAAATGCTTTGCCTGAGAATCTCGCAACTAGAATAAATACTGTTTAAATTTTTCTTCTATGGCATGCAAATTACAGTTCATCTCATTGGAGTTAGAGGCAAATAAATCTCTTTGCTTCCTTTTCAAAATCTTTAATTTATACTTTCAACTAATCCCAAAGCGGAGAGAAAAATTTAATCGCTTGATTTCGAAAGCCTGTCGAACTTTGCTAAAAGATGGTCAACAGTCGTCCCTACTTTCTTCCCTTGTTCATGCAACATTCTCTTAAAGAGGAAAGCAAGCTTATGTCTGGGCAATTCTAAGCGCTTTAAGGCTAGAAGATATCTATGAATAGGTATTGACTTTAAACAGTTTCCAAAGTGTATTCTCGATATTCTTTACCGTTGAAAGACTTCTGAAAAGACCTGTAATAACAAAAAGGGGAGCAATTAAAACTTTGGGCAGCGAAACCATTTTCTCGCCTGAACTCATTTTCAAAAGCTCTTGCTCACTGTAGATCTTCCCATCAGACAGGTTAAACACCCCTCTTTTCTGTGCTTTGAAAGAGTAATCATTTAGTGATCTCCAGATGGAATCGATAGTAGAGAAACTGTAACTACGTGGGTAAGGCGATTTAAACTTCGTTTTAGTCTTGGGGAGGAAGATCCTTTTTTCTAAGTCTATTCTTCCCTCTCCATCAATCATCGGACAGAGTCTTAAAATGAGTAGGTTCTCTATATGTTGTTTGAGAAACAATTCGCTTTTTAACTTGCTAATTCCATAAAAACTAGTAGGATCGCATGCATCATTTACCTCCACAGGATACTTCCGATTCGCCTCTCCATAGACCGAGATAGAACTAAAAAAAACAAACTGATCAAACTTGCCTTTAACGGCATTCAACAGATTGGTTGTCATTGCTTGATTCACTTCCAATACCGATTTCGCACCCGAATGGTGGGCAATGGCGGCCATGTGAATTACTCGGTCGAAATAGAGTGCAGAAAAATCGAAATCCGACTTTTCATTCAAATCCCAGATAATTTGCTCGTATTGACTTAGGCTTTCTTTGCGCTCTCTTACAACAAAATAGAGCTGACTATTTTCCAGTCCTTCAAAATATCCAAGCAAAGCATGACCTATTCTTCCAGACACTCCCGTAATGAGGATTTTCATCGAGCCAATTCCTTAAATGTTTTAAATTCAAATCCATTTTTCTTCAAAAGCAGAATCAGTTTTTCCATTCTCCTTTTCACTTTCTTACGGTTATAATTGAAACGAAAATTGGTTAAGAAGGATGTTTCCTTAGGCGTTTTAATCTTTTTAGAACTCAGCTCAAAGGGATGGATAAAAAGATTGTAGTGATCGTTGTTCTTGATGTAGCGCTTGAAAAGCATAGAATAAATGGGCCATGGAATAATGCGCAGATATCCTCCACCCGAGATGGGAATACTCAATCCTAAAAACTTAATGGTAGAAACTTCAAACTCCTTAAAGCCTCCTTTATCGTAGATGGAATTTGGAACCACCGATTTAAAGTCGGAAATATCTAAGCTGGTATATAAAGGATGCTCTTCTTGATTTATTCGAGATGAATCATAGAGAAAGCCTTCGTTTATTATCTGATTTAGGTAATCGCGATTTAAAGAGAAACAAGGAGCTCTATATCCACACTTTTCAGAATGAATCTTTTTCATCTCTTCCAAAGAGCGATTCATATCCTGTATAAATTCTCCTTCGTTTAAGCTCACTGGTCGTTTATGCGACCAAGAATGAAGGGCGATATCATTTCCCTTCGAATGGAGCTTCTTCAGTTTATCTTGAACTGAATCTATAAGCTCACCTACAATAAAATAGGTGGATTTAATACCATACTTCTCTACTAACTCTACGAATGAATCGAAGCCATCTAGAACAGAAACGCTCTCATCGCACTTAGATCTATCGAAATACTCCAGATGATACCACTCCTCTACATCAATCGATATAACGGCTGTTTTCTTATTAGCAGAACCTTTTTCCATTTTCCCTAAATTTTTTAAAGTCCTTTTCTTTTGGCCAAGAATGATAATTCTTTCCGTCTAGATTATTTTCCTTGGGTTCAACCGTACCATTTGCAATCTGCTTGATGGTTTCTACGATCAACTTACCGCCTACGTATTTAGTCTTTCGGATTACATCTACCACCGAATCACTAGAGTCTAGATCAACCTTTTGCTGGTTAATGATTTTTCCATTATCGATTTTAGTATCCATATAATGCACCGTAGCCCCAGTCGATTTTTCCATATTGTGCAATACCCAAAAGCTAGGCATAAGACCGGCATAGTTCGGCAGCATAGAGCAATGTAGGTTAATGCATCCATGCTCAGGAAGCGTCAATAATTTCTCCTTAAAGACCACAGGTGCAGAATAAGAAACAATTAAATCTATCTTGTGGCTCTTTAGCGTCTCTAAGAATTGTTCATCATTGGGATCGCTGATCTCAACCAATGGAATTCCATTCTTTTCACAAATCGATTTCATCGACTTAATTCCGCCATGAATCTTCCAAGAAAAAACGCGATCAAGAAGATCTTGAAATTTCTGATTCACAATTTTTAAAGCGTAACGGGCGGAAGACACATAACCAAAACCCTTTAAGAAATAGCTCTTCTTATTGGATAAAGAACCCTTGGAATTGATAACCGCAACCATTACCGTTTCCGCATCGCTGTTCTTTAGGATAGCATCTATGTTAATTGGGATGAAAAAATCATCCGACTGAGTTAAAATAACAATTTTCATATTCTATTGAAGTCTCCCTCTCTCTTTTTATACGAGTCATTCTTGACTCAGTTCTAGTTTGCTTATGTGCCTACTACTGATGACCTAAAGCTTTCTCAACTCCCCAATCCGCTTGTCCAATCCACTACATATTTCTTACGGATAGAATAATACAGTTTCCTAGAGAATTTAAAGACGTACTTAAAGTAGAGTAGAATAGAGTGAGTCCATATATTCTTTTCTTTTAAGAGCTTTTCAATTTCACGAGAAAGCAAAAAATTACTTTGCAAGTTGGCAGTACTTACTCCGCCCATTTGCATGGCAATCCAAACTTGATCTGTATATCTCCAGGGCAATTTCTCAACAGCAATAAACCGCACTAAAAGATCATAATCTGCGGCAATTCGAAAATCGGTTCGATACAATCCGTATGTATCATACACTGCCTTTTGGATAAAGGTAGCGGTATGGCCGGGCATCACACCAAAGCGAAATTGCCATGGTTTAAAATGAGAAGTACTGTAGCGTCTATGCATTCTCAAGCGACTGCCTTCTTTTGCGAAATAGACCATTTCCCCAGAAACCCCCGCAGGTCTTTTTGAGGAAGAGAGAATGAACTGTTCTATTTTGGAGACAACCTCATTCGTAATAAAAAAATCATCTGAGTGGAGGAAGCCAATATACTCTCCTTTCGCATGGCGGATACCCTTGTTCAAGGCATCGTATAGGCCTTCATCTGGTTCAGAAATAAAAGTCTGAAAATGCGATGAATACTTATTTAAAACATCCAATGTCCCGTCCGTTGACCCTCCGTCGATTACTACGTAATCAACGTCTTTATGGTTTTGATTCAGGACAGAAAGTAGTGCTCTCTCAACTGTGTTTACATTGTTGTATGTACAGGTTATGACACTTATTTTCATTGGATTTGAGCTAGGCTCTTTGACTGTATTCTGCATATACACTTCGGATACCGGATTCTAAATCAATTTTGGGTTTCCAACCCATATTTAGCAATCTCGAGCTATCCATTAATTTCCTGGGTGTACCATTTGGCTTAGAAGAATCCCATTCCATATCTCCTTCAAAACCTACAATTTCCTTCACCAGTTCGGCTAGGTGTTTAATAGTAACATCACTGCCATACCCTACATTGACGAACATAGAATCTGAATAATTCTGCATAAGAAAAACAAGGGCCTCTGCTAAATCATTGGTGTGTAAAAACTCCCTCATCGGACTTCCATCGCCCCATAAATGCACCACTTCCTTCCCTTCTACCTTGGCTTCATGAAACTTTCGAATCATGGCAGGAAGTACGTGTGAATTATTCAGATCATAATTATCGCCTGGTCCATATAAATTGGTGGGCATGGCGCTAATGAAATCTGCACCGTATTGATCTCTATAGGTTTCACACAACTTAATACCCGCAATTTTTGCGATCGCATAGGGCTCGTTGGTAGACTCTAAGAAACCACTGAGTAGATATTCTTCTTTCAAAGGCTGTTGCGCCATTTTAGGATAAATGCAGGAAGAGCCCAAGAACATCAGTTTTTTAACCCCTGCACGGTAGGCGGAGTCAATCACATTCGCCTCCATGATGAGATTATCATAGAGAAATTCTGCTCTATAGGTGTTGTTCGCATGAATGCCTCCCACCTTAGCCGCAGCGAGAAACACATAATCGGGTTTGTTTTGTTGGAAGAATTCAGAAACCGCTTTTTGGTCTCTGAGGTCTAACTCCTTAGATGTTCTCTTAATGATATTTGTGAATCCCAAGGATTCCAGTCTTCGCACAATGGAAGAACCTACCATACCACGGTGTCCGGCAATATAAAAGCTGCTATTCTTCTCCATTACTATTCGTGGAAGTTCATTGTTTGATGTCCAGCTTCTCTTAGGTATTGGTCTTTTTTAAACAATTCCAAATCGGCTTTCATCATGTCTTCTACCAATCCTGACAAGCTATATTTTGGCTTCCAACCCAATTTTTGCTGAGCTTTGGTCGGATCACCATGGAGCAGATCTACTTCCGTTGGTCTATAATATCTTGGATCTACTTTCACCACCTCTTGCCCTATTTTAATAGGAAACTCTTTTGAACTTGAAGCAATGAAACCGATTTCTTCCACTCCAGCACCAGTCCAACTCAGTGTGGCTCCCACATGAGCAAAAGCCATTTCAATGAAAGTGCGCACAGGCGTAGTTATACCCGTAGCAATAACAAAATCTTCAGGAGTATCTTGTTGCAAAATCAGCCACATGGCTTCTACATAATCTTTTGCATGTCCCCAATCTCTTTTTGCATCTAGGTTACCCATGTACACGCTCTCTTGCAAGCCCAAGGCGATTCGTGAAACCGCGCGGGTAATTTTGCGTGTTACAAAGGTTTCTCCTCTCAAAGGAGATTCGTGATTGAATAAGATTCCGTTGCAGGCGAACATATTGTAAGCCTCGCGATAATTTACTGTAATCCAGTAACCGTACATTTTTGCAACGGCATAGGGTGAACGAGGATAAAAAGGCGTTTTTTCACTTTGGGGAACCTCTTGCACTAGGCCATAGAGTTCAGAGGTAGAAGCCTGATAGATTTTAGTCTTTTGTGCCAAGCCTAATAATCGAACCGCTTCCATAATTCTTAAAGTGCCAATACCATCCACATTTGCGGTGTATTCTGGAGTATCGAAACTTACTCTTACATGAGACATTGCACCTAAATTGTAAATCTCATCGGGCTGAACTTCCTGAATCAATCGAGTAATATTCATTGAATCGGAAAGATCTCCGTAATGCAGATGAAATCGAACATCTGAACTATGAGGATCTTGATATAAATGATCAATTCTATCGGTATTAAACAAAGACGAGCGTCTTTTTACTCCATGAACTTCATATCCTTTTTTCAACAGAAGTTCGGCTAAATAAGCTCCATCCTGCCCTGTAATTCCAGTTACCAGTGCTTTTTTCATACTTTTTCTATCGCAGCGCGTTTGTAAATTTCATTAAGTGTTGCAAAGAAAGAGCTTTTATGATAAAGCTTCCTTTCTTCCATTAATATTTGCCTTCTTTCCTCAGTCATCCAGTCCTTTGCCGATTGAAGGGCATTGGATAGATCCTCTGATTTTTGATACTTGAATAAAATTCCATTTTTTCCATTGTGAACCACATCTCGATTCGCGCCCACATCGGTAACAATTACCGGCTTTCCACAGCTGAGGTACTCAACAATTACAAGCGGAAGTCCTTCCCCCTTTGATGGAAGCACGAGAAAATCAGACTTGCAAATGGCTTCAATTCTATCGGCACCACTGATGTAGCCGTGGTAGACCAAATTTTCGTTTTCCTCTACGAGTTTATTGAATTCGGTTACAATTTGTGGCTCAAGGGGAGCGCCGTAAATATGTAATTCTGCTTCCTCCTTAGGCATTTTAGAAACCGCTTTCATTAGATCAATGATTCCCTTTCTAGCATCGGGTGAGCCCATGAAGGCAAACTGAATAGGCCCTTGCCCTCTTTTTTCTTTACACTCAATATCGAGTGTACTCGGATTCATGAGGTAAGCTGTATTTCGCAAACCGTAATTCTCAATAACTTCTTGTTCGAAATTCTTGCCGAGGCAAACTACTACAGCACATTTCTGTAAGAACCATTTATAAAAGAACTTCATCTTCCCTTCATAGTGGAAAACATCCTCATAAACCGCATAATGGATATGCCAAACTAGCTTCACATTTTTGAAAAGTAGTATAGGCAGACACACAATCATATCTTTCAAAAAGGCGATGGATATAGATGTATGGAAATGAACTAAGGAAGAGGGCTCTACTTTCCACAAACGCGCCATGAGGCCCATGGAAGATTGAATGTTTACCCATTTCAACTTCCCTTTTGTATCGTCTCCTCCTTCAACAACTAAGGTATTGATGACTTCAGAATCTGGATATTCTTCTACTAATAAATTGGCGAGATGCGTTATGCCTCCTTTAAATCGCTTCTCAGTAAAAGGGGCTACGAGGTACTTTTTCATGATTGAGACTTGTGCTGAACTTGGGTGAGAAAAGCTCTGTTGCCCGTAAATAGTTTCGTGCTAAAGGAAATTCGAAAGTCGTGCAGTAAATAATGACTTCTTCTATATTTTTTTGAGATTAATAAACGCTCATTCAATTCTTGATCTGAAATGCTTTCAAAACTGGAATTGGCAGAACCAATGTCTTTTAGACTATGGGTATTCAGTTCTTTGCCTCTTTGATACAACTGACTGTCTAGCTGATTATTTCGCAATACTTTATCTTGATCTTTGGAAGACAAAGCACTGTAAAACTCTAAATAATCATTCTTAGCTTCCCTGCTGTTGGAAAGAAAAAGTCTGTCGATAAAACCTGGATTTAAGCTCTTCAGAGCCTGCATACTTTCTGCATACCTCTCGGTTAATCCAACAAATGACATTTGATTTAAACGCTTCAAGGCCTCGTCTATATCCTTGGTGGCGCTCATTCTCCCAGTCATGAAATTATGGAAATAGGGATCATTTAGATATTGTTCTAAACTGATCTTTATTTTTAAATGCTGGGTGATGAAAAGATAATAGCTTAAATACCTCTTTATAGGATCGCGCAAAAAGGTAAAGGTGAAGTAGTCCTTCATGATTTGATCATTCGGACGAAGGGGATGCCCTCCGATACCCTTTTCTCTTTTTGGATCTACTCGATCTAAGAAACGCTGTAGTTTCTCCGGACTTAATGTGTGCTCATTTGTTTTGAAATACCACGGATAAAAAACAACACAATTG
>CALCFH010000058.1 GCA_937900215.1 uncultured Cryomorphaceae bacterium | reverse complement strand
AACATGTTCACCAACTTGAACTTGACGGATATGGAAACCTGCTATAAGCTCTTCCGCCGTGAGGTTATTCAGTCGGTTAAATTGAAAGAGAAGCGCTTTGGATTTGAGCCGGAGGTAACGGCTAAAATATCGAAAATCAAAGGCATACGTATCTACGAAGTGGGTATTTCATACTACGGCAGAACCTTTGAAGAAGGCAAAAAAATTGGATGGAAAGATGGTTTCCGAGCCATCTACTGTATCCTAAAGTACAATCTAGGCTAGGCGTTTTCTTTCAGCAGTCTATCAATCAACTCTTCCACGCTAATTCCTTCTGCTTCTGCCTGATAGGTGCGAACCAATCTGTGCCGCAATATTGGAATGGCCACCTTTCTTACCTCCTCTGAATCAGGAGAAAACTTGCCCTTTACCGCTGCAACTGCTTTGGCTCCAAGTATTAAAAACTGACTGGCACGCGGACCAGCACCCCATGAGATATACTTTTTAACCCAGTCGGGTGCATCGGGATTGTTGGGTCTTGAAAGAGAAACCACCTTTACGGCGTAACGAAAAACTGTATCCGTTACCGGAATTTTGCGGATGAGATTCTGAAACAACAATATATCCTCCCCAGAAAGTATGGTATTCAAACTCGACTGATCTGTTCCCGTTGTGCCTTTTACGATCAATACCTCTTCTTCAAAACTGGGATAATTGACCTGTATATTGAACATAAAACGGTCTAATTGAGCCTCAGGAAGGGGATAGGTTCCCTCTTGCTCAATCGGATTCTGAGTAGCGAGTACAAAGAAGGGTTCGTGCATTTTATAGGTATGCCCACCAGAGGTGGCAGACCTTTCTTGCATGGCCTCCAATAAAGCGCTTTGTGTCTTAGGTGGCGTTCTATTGATCTCATCTGCCAACAAAATATTCGCGAAAATGGGACCCTTTATAAACTTAAACTTTCGGTTCTCGTCTAAGATCTCAGAGCCTACTATATCTGAAGGCATTAAGTCTGGCGTAAACTGAATGCGGTTAAAACTCAATCCTAAAGACTGAGCTACTGTATTAACCAATAGGGTTTTAGCCAGGCCTGGTACACCTACCAGCAAACTGTGAGAACGACAAAGTATAGAGAGTAGCAGTTGATCTACCACTTCTTCTTGACCTACTATTACTTTAGAAATTTCTTTCTTTAACTCGGCATATTTGATTTGCAACTGTTCAACCGCTGCTACTTCATCATTTGGAATCATTCGCTTCTACTTTCTGCCATTTGTATCGGAAAGTGCAGTCTACACTTTCTTTATTAATTCGCACAGAGGTATCTTTTAACTTATCCTCTATCCAATCTTCTATTGCCAATTGCTTCTTCTCGCCCAATGCCACATTTTGAATACGAGAATAATCGTCTTTTAAGTTGGCGCGATGGGGCTCGGTCTTCGAGAGCAATCGTATTAAACGAAAGCCTTCTTTGCCATCCGGAGTGCGAAATAAAACCGCTTTGGATATTTCACCCACACCCAGATTCTCTAGACTGTAGAACATGCTCCTATCGAGTTGGTTCACTTCCCACTTTGAATCTCCCGTTTGTGGGTTCATCAACAATCCATTGTTAAAGCGCGTGCTCTCGTCGTCTGAAATTTGAAAAGCCGCCTGATCAAAGGAAATCCGTGCCAAGAGAATCTGCTCACGCAAACTATCCAACTTCTCCTTCGACTTATTCAGATCTTCATCTGAAATCTTTGGCTTGATGAGAATATGACGTAAATCCAACTCTTCTCCGCGCTTAGAAATAAGCTGCACAATATGATAACCGTATTCTGTTTTAAAAGGATCTGAAACTTCTCCGTTTCGCATATTAAAAGCTACGGCCTCAAACTCCTTAACAAACTGCCCGCGCTTAATGCCTTTGTACTCTCCACCATTCTTTGCCGAACCGGGGTCTTCACTATAAAGAATGGCCAATGTGGAGAAACTACTTCCTGTATTTACCCTTTGCTTTAACTCATTCAAGCGCTCAATAGTCAATTGACTTGATTCTTCGGTAACCTCTGGGTAAACTACAATTTGAGAAAGTTCTACTTCGGTATTTATTAAGGGAAGACTGTCTACTGGAATCTTTGAATAATAGTCTCTTACCTCCGTAGGGGTAATTTCTATATCGTCTGCAATTTTACCTTGCATGCGCTGAGCAACCAATTGGTTCTGAACCAACTCTCGCATCTCTTCCTTAATCTCTATGATTGACTTTTTATAATACTCCTCCAGCTTTCTCTCTGAACCTATTTGCTGAACAAGCATGCCAATACGTCGGTCCATAGTGCCTTCTATTTCGTCTTCTGAAACAACAACGGAATCTATTTCTGCTTGATGTATCAGAAGCTTTTCGAAGAACAAATCTTCCAGAACTTGACAACTTGAAGGAACAGGAATACCCGGTTGTGCCTGCTGTTTGGCAGACTGAACTTGTAAATCCCAATCTGATTTTAAAACAATATTTCTGCCAATAACGCCCACAATGCCATCTACCAGAACCGGCTGCGCCCAGGAAAACTGGGTGGCGAAAAGACATAGAATCAATAGATTCCTAATTCTCGTATACTTCATAGTAGTTTTTCTTAAGAGCTTCATCTAAAAGATCCTGCTCTAATTTTTCTAAGAGTTGTAGTTTCCTCTGATTGATTATAACGCTCCGAATGGTATTTCGCACATACGTGAGCGGAGAAAGTCCATCGGTAATTCTAAATTGCTTGATCTTAAGCATATAGACAAACAATGAATCGCTTACCTCAACATATTTATTGCGCG
>CALCFH010000057.1 GCA_937900215.1 uncultured Cryomorphaceae bacterium | reverse complement strand
GCGCCTATACCTATGAGGAATTAAACGATGTTCAAGATCCCCTAGCCCTTCTGGTTTTGTTTGATGGGGGCGCTGGTATTGCCACCAATATTGTAGCTGAAACCGCCATACCCGACTCGGCAGTTCAGTTTCGTTTCAAGGTTATTGGTATAGACCAATCCGATCTCTTTATTTCAGACTCCAACTATTCTAGGATTCGGACCATAATAAAGCATGTACAGCAGAAGTATGGGTTTTCTAAAAACCTATTCTTAGGTGGATTCTCATTGGGTGGCTTTACATCCATCCGATTTAGCGAAATGGCTGTTCAAAAGAAGGATACTCAAATGATTCCGAATGCTGTATTTGCAGTTGATCCCCCTTTAGATCATTTGGATTTTTTAGATTATTGCTTGCGCGAATTAGAGAGAAGCTGTTTGAACGAGAATGCCTCAACCATTGGGAAAGCCGAAGCCAATTGGGTTTTATCGTATTATGAACAGCATTTTGGCCCATACTCTGAAGACAGCAGCGCGTATATAAATAACTCCTGCTACACCCGCCTTTTGACAAATGGAGGAAACGGTATTTATCTAAAAGATATTCCCATTAATATGATCCATGAAATAGATATAATGTGGTTAATTAAGGAAAGATGCAGAGATCTGTCTGACGTGAATGCCATGATCGGCTCAAAGTTCATTCGTTTCTTAGTTGGACTTGGAAATGAAGAGGCTATCCTTACGATGACTTCAAACAAAGGCTTTAGGGCCGATGGTCGGCGCCATCCCCATTCTTGGTCGATAGCCGAGCCCAGGCCAACTCTAGAGTGGCTAGTTCAATTCTTGAATGAATAATATGCATTGGCAATCAGAGTCCACCTGCTAAATGCCCTAGCTATGCACTCTTTATCGTCTCAACGGTAGGATTAAGACGGTATGATTTGACAGAACTGCAAAACATTCTAAAAGATCTATACTACTATAGTCTTTCAAAAAGAGTGCAACCATTCTGCTTGATTAATACTTTTTGAAATGGATAGTAGATATTCCAACAGTACACTGCTAGTAACCGAGACCATTGGATTGATAGAAAGTTTGTTCCATATACTTTTTGAAGGGGTCTTTGTTTGAGTGAAGTCATGACTTCTCCCAAAACACAAGAATTCAATAGTTTCTACTTTCTTATGATGGATTTCATAACTTGAAAGAGGTGGTCTTTGACGGGGAAATAGAAGATTTACGTATCACTACGTAAAATGAATTACTTTATTTAATTAATGTTTATAATTAATTTTTTTACGTTTTTACTTTAGTTTAAGATATATTTACAGTCAAATAAAAGCCCGCCAAATGAAATACATTACACATAAACCAAAAAGAACCGACTTCATAATTTGGTTTGCAGTACTTGCTGTTCTTTTTCTATTTCTTGTTATTAGTCGCCAATATCTAAACGAGAGGAATCCACTTATGCTATTGCCTATCAGTCTGCTTGCACTTTTCATTTTTAACCTACTCGTTAGAAAATCGGTCCACTTCAAAGCATACTTTACCAGTCCGTATAATATTTTCACCTCCAAAGTTCGCTCTGAAATTTCATTTTCGATCTCGAATGAATTGATGTTCGATAAGGTAATAGAAGTTCTTTCCGAATCGCAATTCACCTTGGTCAATGAAAACAGGGAGAACTTAAGCCTTTTCGCCACTGCAAAAATTTCATGGCTCTCTTGGGGCGAAAATCTGTATATCCATTTTGAGGATCAAAAGGAAGGAAGCATTTTAAAGTTCTGCTCCGCAAGCTTATTTCAAATTTACTCTTGGGGGAAGAACCAGCGTAATTTTCAAACCCTAATAGAAGAAATAGAAGAATCTTTAACCGTCTAACCCTATCATAATGGCAATTATAGTAAACTTAGACATTATGTTGGCCAAGCGGAAGATGAAATTAAAGGATCTCTCCGAGGCTGTGGGTGTATCTACCGTTAACCTATCTATTTTGAAACAAAGCAAGGTAAAAGCAATACGCTTCTCTACTCTAAACTCTATTTGTGAAGTTTTAGACTGCCAACCAGGAGATATTCTGGAATATGTAGCCAATGAAATCTAGCACAGCACTTTGCAAGCTTACCACCCCATTCTGCCGGCCCTTTCTTCTATTCAATGTAAGGGTCAATCGAAATAATTTAGGACGGATTTACATATTAGGAAGAACAAGTACTCTAAATCAACTTTCGGTAAAAAAGTTACATCTTACTGATTATGTTATCATAACAATGCTCAAGGCGCATGCTGTTACTTCTTATTCACTTTTTCAAGAAGTTCAATTTCCTTTAAGACCGCATCGGCCTCGGCTGTTTTGGAGTCACTTAATTTTCGATTGGTAGTTGATAATTCTCTCGCTTCTTTTAGCAATTTTCCGTATTTGTCATTGAGCGTATCGAGTTCTGATTTCTTCTTGAATAATCCAAACATGCTGTTTTTTTCTATGTCTTAATAAGGAAAAACATAGACAATTGTTCGTTTTAATTTGTTGACTTTTTCTCAAAAAGAAGGCTACATCCCAAGCCTTTCAGCAACAATGGAGCAAATAGGCTGTACAAGAAAAAATTTCCAAACTGTGATTCGTGGGATGAATGGGATGGCTAGGATTGGTTTCTGTTTTTCTTTAAACCGCAACATAAACCTTCCAAACGATGGGCTACACCCATCGCTTTTATATGGCGCCCTTTCAGGGCTTGCTTGCTGATCGCATCCTCATTGTCTGAACCGTGATTTATTTGATGCGTATGATGGCTATGATTCAGTTCTGCAAAACGCGCCGGGGTATTGTGCCCTTTTGTTGTCTTTTTCCCTTCCAAACCATTTATTAATACTGATTTGACACAGCCTTGACTTATTGATATACCCCGCTTAACATCCCTCCATGGGTGCGATTCTAATTTCATGACTTAATCTAAACTCAATTACACATGATTAAAAAAGCTATCGCGCTTGTTATTCCTTGCCTTCTTTCCGTAGGTTTGATGGAAGCGCAAACTCTAGGTATTCAACACCTTTCTACCTATGAGTCGGGGATTTTTGCTACCGGAGGTTCCGAGATTGTAGCCTTTGATCCTATGTCTCAACGTGCTTTCTCTACCAATGGAGCACTCAACCAAATCGACATCCTTAATCTGGCCAATGTTAACGCACCTACTCTTATTAGTAGTATTAATTTAAATAGCTATGGTGGGATTGTCAATTCAGTTGCCGTTTACAATGGTATAGTTGCCGCTGCGGTGCAAGCCAATGTGAAAACAGACAACGGTTCGGTTATTTTCTTCGATACTCAAGGAAATTACATCAATCAAGTTACCGTTGGCGCGCTGCCCGATATGTTGGCTTTTAGTCCTAACGGAAACTATTTAGTTACAGCCAACGAAGGTGAGCCCAATGATGCCTATACCATCGATCCGCTTGGAACTGTATCTATTATTGATATGACTCCAGGTGCAGCCAGCCTTTCGAATGCCAACGTAACCACCCTTGATTTCTCTGGCTTTAACGGACAAAGCATTCCTGGTCTTCGCGTTTTTGGTCCCAACGCTACGCTTGCTCAAGACGTAGAGCCTGAATACGTTGCTTTTAACTCTGCAAGCGACAAGGTTTTTGTTATTCTTCAAGAAAACAATGCCGTTGCTACCATCGACCTAAGCACTTCTACTGTTACTTCTTTAAAGGGTCTAGGGTTTAAAGATTGGAGCCTTTTCCAGTTGGATGCTTCCAATACCAATCCAGCCATTAATTTCAGCTCTTATTCTAACTTGTTCGGAATGTATCAGCCCGATGCTATTCATTCAGTTCAATACGGTAGCAAAAACTATATCGTAACCGCCAACGAAGGAGATGCTCGCGATTATGCTGGTTTTAGCGAAGAAGACAGAGTGCGCGATCTTAGCCTAGACGCGGTGGCCTTCCCCAACGCCGCAAACCTAAAGACCAACGACGTTCTTGGTAGATTGAATGTTACCAATACACTTGGCGACGCAAACAATGATGGAAACTACGAGGCGCTTTACGCCTATGGTGCTCGCTCTTTCTCTATTGTTGATCCAGCTACGGGTAGAATCGTTTTCGATAGCGGAGATGAGATTGAAATGCAAATTGCACAAGCTCAACCTGCTCATTTCAACTCTACGCACAACGACAACACTAGCTTCAAAAACCGTTCAGACGATAAAGGTCCAGAGCCAGAGTCTATCACCGTTGGTGAGATAAACGGCAATGTGTATGCATTTGTTGGAATGGAGCGCCAAGGGGGTATTATGTGCTTCAATATTACCGATACGGCCAATGTAACTTTTGAATTCTACTTCAACAACCGCAACTGGAATATGGCTGAGAACGCCCCAGGGGTTGGCGATCTTGGTCCAGAAGATCTTAAGTTCATTCCTGCTGCTATGAGTCCAAATGGACAGAACCTAATTCTTATGGCTGCTGAAATTAGCGGAACGGTAAGTGTATATCAAGTAAACACCTTGGCTTCTGATTTTAATCTAACCATCTTCCACAATAACGATGGCGAGTCTAAGCTTACTTCCGCGGGTGGAAGCAATACCAATTATGGAGGTGCTGCTCGTTTTTCTACTTTGTTAGATACGCTGCGCAACCAAGCTACTCAAATGGGTCGTGAACACATTCTGCTTTCTTCCGGAGACAACTTCCTTGCGGGTCCAGAATTCGCAGCCGGATTGAACAGAAACAACGGTCCTATGTATGATGCCATGGTTTTAGCTCACCTAAACTACGATGCCATTTGCTTGGGCAACCACGATTTCGATTTTGGTCCTACTGTTTTAGATCGTATGATCACCGATGTAAACGGCATCAACCCAACTACCTATTTGTCTGCCAACTTAGATTTCTCTGCAGAACCAGCATTGAATGCCCAAGCAATGGCCGGCAGATTGGCCAAAAGCACTGTTGTCGTTCGCGGTACTGAAAGCATAGGGATTGTAGGTGCAACCACTCCTTCTCTTCCAAATATCTCTAGTCCAGGTAACACCATCTTAAATCCCAATTTAGTGGCTGCCGTTCAAGCAGAAGTAGATAGCATGGTGGCCATGGGCATCAACAAAATCATTCTCATTGCTCACCTTCAAGGAATTGGTGAGGATACAGCCCTTGTTCCTATGCTTAGAAACGTAGACGTAGTTATCGCTGGTGGTGGAGATGAACTTCTTGGAAACAGCTCTACTCTATTGGTTCCTGGCGATGGTCCTGTTGCGGGTCCTTATCCTTTGGTGAAAAACGATGCAGATGGAAATCCGGTTTACATCGTTACTACTCCTGGTGAATACAAATATGTGGGTTCACTTTCTCTTTCTTTCGATGCCAATGGTGTTGTTACCGCAGTGGACTCTACTTCTGCTATCAAGCGTGTAGCCGATCTTTCTATCCCAGGGGGTGTTGCTGCAGATCCTTATTTACAAGCCAATGTTATCGATTCTGTTTCTGCCTATGTTGCAGACCTTGGAGCCAACCTCATTGGTAGCTCTCAAGTGGCCTTAGATGGAAGAAGAAATACCGTTCGCGGCATTGAATCTAACTTGGGTAACCTTGTTGCCGACGCTATGCTTTGGCAAGCCAACAAGAACGCGGCTGCTTTCGGTGCTCCTCAAGCTACCATCGGCATTCAGAATGGAGGTGGTATCCGAAACAATAACATTATTGCCGCTGGCCCTATCAGCGAATTGAACACCTATCAGATCTTGCCTTTCTCTAACTTCGTTTCTATCGTTGAAGGCATCACTCCTGCTCGTTTTAAAGAATTTGTTGAGAATTCGGTTTCTGCTTCTAAAGGAGGTTCAAACTCGGGTAATGGCCGTTTCGCACAAATTTCTGGTTTCTCTTTTGTTTGGGATACGCTCGGGACTTCTTTGGAGTACGATGTGGTTACCAATGCCTTAATTACTGCCGGACAACGTATCTGGGAAATACGTCTTGATGATGGTACCTATATCGTTCGCAATGGTGAAGTTATGGCGGGAGCTCCTACTGTAAATTTCGCAATTGCCGACTTCTCTGCAAAAGGGGGCGACCAATATCCTCTTTCCGATTTACCCATGACTACCGTGGGTGCTACCTATCAGCAGGCTCTTTTCAACTACATCACGGCTGCAGATGGTTTGAATGGGCTGATTGATTCCATCTCTTATCCAGAAAATGGCGAAGGAAGAATTTCATACAGAGATTGCTCTAGCCTAGCCATTGATAGTGTATTGGCAATTGATGCCCGTCGTTACAATGCCTTCTTCAGCCTTCCGTCTGCTACGCGTTATGCTCTGCAGATTAAGGCAGAAAGCGATACTGCTTGGAATACAACTCGTTCTTGGACAAACACTGCTCAGACGTCTCAGACTTTCTCTTTCACTCTACCAGGCCAATTGCACGAAGTGCGCTTGGGTGCCTTTATGAATGGTGCTTGGAGCTATGGTTGTTCTATTGAATTGGTGAGCAATTGTAAAAACATGACGGTTAACGCCGTAGAGCGTCTTGCTCCTTTTTGTCCTGGCGATTCAGCGCAGTTAAAGGTGAATGTTTTTGGTGGATTTAAATCCAAGTCTTTTGTTTGGAACACAGGTGCTACTACCCAGTTCATCTATGGTCAGCAAGGTCAGAAGTATTGGGTAACGGCTACAGACGAAGCCGGATGTACTGAAACCGATACGGTGGTTGTTTCTATCTTAGACAGAACCGCTTTCACTCCAAACAACTTCCAATTGGTGAAGAACAGTGCCACTCAGTTTACGGGTACTTGGGATGCTTCTAGCTTAGCTCCCGGTGTAAGTCTAATTGGCTACCGCATGGGCTATCGCAGAGTTGGAACCAATGGATTTAATACCACCCTACTCGATCAAAGCACTACTGCAATGGTAGATTTCACGGGTAGTGGTTTGGCTTCTGGAAACTATGAGTTTGTAGTGTTTGCCCGTGTAAACGATAATGGAAACGTTTACAACAGCGCATACACTTGTATCGAGCGCAAATTCTACAATGGTATAGGTGCGAAGGGTGAGAACAACACAGATGGATTAAATGCTTCTGCACAAAATCTAAGTCTGTATCCTAATCCTGCCAATGAAGTGGTGTATGTTTCTAGCCCAGCTGAAGGTCGTTTGACTTTGGTTGATGTTCAAGGCAAAACCCTTTTTGAAGGAAACATCGAAGCCAATAACGAATTAGCTATTCAGTTGGATGGATTTGCTGCGGGTGTGTATGTACTTCAGGTACAAACCGCTCATGGCATAGAATCGCATAGAATTGTGAAGAAATAAGGAATTATTTCAAGGCCTCTTTGGAAAGGCCGCGGTGGAAACACCGCGGCCTTTTTTTTATCCTGTCTCTGCTTTCATTCCAACTTCGCTAAGACCTTTTCTCAGCGAGGGGCTATACCCATGCTAGCGCTTGGCGCCCTTTCAGGGCTTGGGTTCTGATTGCATCCTCCTTGTCTGAACTGTGATTTGTGGGATGAATGGGATGGTTAGGATTGGTTTCTGTTTTTCTTTAAACATTAAAGTTCATCTCCAAACGATGGGCTACACCCATCGCTAGTATATTGCGCCCTTTCAGGGCTTGGTTTCTCGTTGCATCCTCTTTGTCTGAACTGTGATTTATTTGATGAATATGAGGGCCATGATTCGGTTCGATTTTTCTTTAAAAATAAAATTCTTCTTTCTGACGATGGGCTACACCCATCGCTAGTATATTGCGCCCTTTCAGGGCTTGGTTTCTGATTGCATCCTCATTGTCTGAACTGTGATTTATGGGATGAATGGGATGACTATGATTGGTTTCTGTTTTTCTTTAAAACATACAATTCTTCTTCCAGACGATGGGCTACACCCTTCCCTACTATATTACGCCCTTTCAGGGCTTGGGTTCTGATCGTTTTTTGAATGGGGATCCTTTCTAATACCATCCTTAACTGCTGTGCTAGAATCATTATTAGGCCTAAAACAAAAAGACTTTCAATTTCCAATCGGAAGCAAATGCATCCAGCCTAAATATAATGGCACCTGAAATAGAAAGGATTG
>CALCFH010000056.1 GCA_937900215.1 uncultured Cryomorphaceae bacterium | reverse complement strand
GTTGAGGTTCGTACAGACAATCCGAATAATAACGGTACTGTTACTGAAGATCGCAGCCAATTGGGAATGCATGAATGGGAAAAGGCTATCTCTCTGTATCCAAATCCAACCTCTACAGTTTTCAACCTCGAGCTTACAGGTCTAGAGACAGCAATCCAACTGATGGATGTCAATGGCCGACTAATCGCCCAAAGAGAGGGAGGAGAGAATCAGATCCAATTCGATCTTTCCAACTTCGCCAAGGGAATGTATATGATTGTAATTGCAACCGATCAGGGTGTTATTACAAAGCGCGTCATGCGGAACTAAGTCATTTATTTAACAGCGAAGAATCCCTCCAAGCAATTGGGGGGATTTTTTTTGGATATTGCTTTCTATTATGAGATCTATGCTTTTACGGTTTTTATTCTTCTGTTTCCTATGCGTACACCTCAACGCACAGCCCCTTCCTTTTCAAAAGCTTGATTCTCTAAACGCCCATCTTTCCTCTGAAATACTTTCAGGCACGGCTATTTCTAGGTCTGAACTGCAGAATGCCATCGGTCTTTCTGCTCAGGCCAAATACGCAGAAGGGGCAGCACTTGCCTATAAGAATTACGGTAATTTCTATTATTTCCAAGCAAAACACGATAGCGCCATTCTCTTTTTGGAAAAAGGAATTAGGAGCCTGAAAGAGCCCTACAGCCCTGTTCGCTCAAGACTTCTTATGAATTTAGGTGTGAATAATGAAAAGCTATACCGATTTGAAGAGGCTATTTCCTATTATCTTCAAGCACTTAAAGTATCAAAACACAATGCCGACTCTTCTAGTGTAGCCATCACCTATCAGAATCTTGCTCAGGTAAAATCAAGGGTACAAGATTATTCGGAAGCAAAACTGGCTCTTGATTCGTGCTTAGAGTGGGCGCCAAGCCTTGGCTTTAACAAAGCAGCAGTATACTCAAGTTTGGGGTCTATTCTAAATTCTTTGGGAGATACATCTTCTAGTATAAATTCATATCAGAAGGCATTGAAAACTTGGCCAGTAAATAGAAATCTTCGTGAAAAGGCTGTGCTCTTAAATAATTATTCAAATGTGCTTATCCAACAAAAGAAGTTCAATGAAGCCAGGGAAAACTATTCCGCGGCAAGAATAGTTTTTGAGCAATTAAATGACCACGAGGGTTTAGCTTCCAACATAATCGGATACGCAAACCTTGAATACTTTGATTCCAATTATTCCAAAGCCTTGACTTTGTATCAAGAGGCCTACGAATTAGAAAACATTGGCTCACAACTTCAAATAAGTCTACTCACTAACATTGAGCTTTCCGCATTCAAACTAGGGGAATATGAAATTGCACATACAGCGCTAGCTAAAAAATTTCTTTTAGTCGATAGTATTGCTGTTTTTGATTCCAGAGCAGCTTTGGATAGCATTCAAAATGTGTATGCTATCAATGATTTAAAGGAACAGGCAAAGGAGGATCAACTTTTATCGGAACAGCAAAACCTAAAGTTATCTAGAACCATCGGATGGCTTATTACAGCCCTTTTGCTCATTTTTATTTTGGTCATCATTTTAGTTCAAAGAAGAAAGTATCTGAAATTGCAATTAAGTGAGGCAGAAAAAGCTAGTCAATTGGCACTTTTGCAGGGTATAAGTAGAGGGGAAGATGCCGAAAGGCAACGCTTTGCAGAGGAGTTACACGATAGTCTTGGAAGTCAGATAGGGGCTTTGCACCTAAAGTTGAGTTCCGACAATGTGGATGAAGAAAAGTTGAAACAGCTGGAGAGCATTGGCGACGATGTTCGAAGAATTTCGCATGATTTACTTCCACCTCAAATTGAGAATGGCAATCTCTCTCTGGCCTTAGAGAAATTGTTCCTGTTTAACCATTCGGAAGAATGCTCTTTCTACTTCCATAGCCACAATGATCTCAACAGCCTTGGCAATGCCCATTTTGATTTGCAACTCTACCGAGTTTTTCAAGAACTTATTCGAAATACAGTGAAGCATTCGAAAGCAAAAGAAGCACACTTGAGTGTTTGGAAGGAAGAAGAAAAGTGGGTGTTTGAATACGAAGACAATGGTGTTGGGATGCCTAAAAATGCAACTCCTGGTTTAGGAACTCAAACCATCCAATCAAGGTTGAATAAGATTGGCGCTTCTTTTCATTTAGATTCCAAACCCAATAAAGGAATACGTATAGGAATTACTGTAAACCTAGATCATGCATAAACTAATACATATTCTAATTGTAGACGATCATCCGCTTATGGCAAGAGGGCTGCAAGACTCCCTTCCATCTACTCTTCAATTTCAATCGGTCTTGGCGCATTCGGTTTTGGAAAGTTTTACTGCTCTAGAAAACAGAAGTTTTGATTTACTCATTGTCGATTATCGCCTTCAAGACGGAACTGGACTGGAAATTATTAAAAGGGCAAGAAAAATAGGGATAGAGGCCTGCATCCTCATTACGTCCTTCGAAGAAAGCGGCATTTTTCGTGAAGCCTTGCGCCTTGGATGTTTGGGATTGCTGATGAAAACCAGCGGCTCAGAAAAGCTTAAAAAGTGTATTGAGGAAGTGCTATCAGGCAATAAATATCTCGACCCCAAAATAGAACAGATGGTTATGCAGCAGCAATTGGGTGCAAGTACAACATCGGAGATAGTTTTGACACCTAGGGAAAAAGAAGTGATTTTTAAGATTGCCGAAGGATTGAATACGACTAAAATTGCGGAGGTACTCTTCATATCTGAGAATACAGTAGAGTCGCATCGAAAGCATATCATTCAGAAGACAGGAGCGAAAAATTCAGCAGAACTTATTCGCATTGCAATGGAGAAAGGCTGGATTTAACGCCTAACGGTTTTCCGTGATTTTAACCAATGGCTTATCGAGGGGATATGGTATTTCAGAAGATCTAAGACTTTAGTTTCTGATTTTAACCAATACCTCATTGCCATGGAAACATCTTTACTCAAGAAAGTTTTTGGTCAGACCAGAGACCTTCTTAGCCTCTTTGCTTTCTTTCTATTCTTAGTATCATCTATCCCCATTCGTGCACAACAACCCAATATGGTAGAAAGCTTTACTACAGCTAATGGCCTGGGTAATTTGGGCTGTAGTGATGTGTTAAAGGAACCGAATGGAACCCTTTGGGTAGTACATAATTCGTCTACTAGCCCTTATAATCCTCAATTCCCAATAAGTAAGCGAGACAATGCTGGCAATTGGAGCTATCCGGATTTAAGCATCCTTCCGGCTGCAATAGTAAATGGAACCTCCTATATATCTAATATCTATTATCAATTCAACTCCATCTTTAAAGCGTCGAATGGAGATGTTTGGTTTCTACCAAAACACCATACATTACCGAATAACGATTTTGACAAAACTCCACCCATTGTAAAATTCGATGGATTGAGCTGGTCCGTTTTTCATTCTAGTTTGGGTAGTTTCCCCAATAAAGGTTCTGTTCTTTGTATTGACGAAGACTCTCAAGGAAATCTTTGGTTCGGCTGTTCGAATGGTCTTGTTCGGTTAGACAATACAGGCGCTTTCTCGACTTTTGATCCTCCCAATGTAGTTTATTCAAATGGTCAAACAATGCAAGCTACGAATATTAATTCCATAACTATAGACGTAAATGATCACATAGTAATGGTTTCGAGCCAACATAAAAGTGTCTCGGGTGGAGGCTTCTTCAATTGGTCTTGTGTTCGAAAATACGATCCCATTGCCTCAACTTGGGCAGACTGGCATTTAAGTGATGCGCCTTGGTGGAATGCTGTGCAAGTCTACTATTATCCTAGATATGTTGTGGCGATGCATGATACGGCCAACACTGTAAATGTTTCTACAGTCGGTGGCGGGATGTACTATATCCCAAGTGCACAGTTTGGCAGCAAGAACAGAACGCAGATTGCCAATTTCCTAAAATACAGCAATGCTGGCTGGGGCGCATGGGGATGGCCAATGGAGAATGTTTACACCAATCTTCCCGATTTTACAGAGCGTGTTTTTAAAAGCAATTCCAAGCGTTTTTGGATCATAGGATCGCCTACGAGTTCAAATCAATACAAGGCATATAGGTACGAGAATGCAAGACCTGCCCAATGGGCTGGCTATCCAGCTACCCAATATGCCTTTTCGAATTGGGAAAGCAATTTGTCCCGTGTTCAATCGGGAACAACGGTTAAGGCAAAAATCGTATCCTTGAGTTTTGTGGATGACGATACCGAAATTTGGTTCGCAACCGATCTTGGTGTTGAAAGATGGTATGCAGATTATCCCAATCCGGCCTCTGATTTTATCGGATTGGAAGGAACAGGACCAAATAACAACGGAATCGTGGCCTGGAATAATTTCAGCTTTAACAACCCAGAACCTGTTCGAGATGGCCATATCCTCGTCCCGGGTTCACCAGGTATTAGCATAGATTCTGCCTATTATTATATTGCTACCCGCGACTACGACAATATAGATCCTGATTTACATGCAGGTTTAAAAGGCGATGGAGTGGTTCAAGGTTTTGGCCTTACACAAGCTGCATTAGCGGCTGCAGGTTTGGGTTTTGAAAATATCGAAATTCGGTTTACTCCCATCGATTTGGGAAGAGATTTAAAAGGTGTAGATGAAGATTGGACGTACTCCAATAGCCTTGAGAAAAGGCGCTATCAGAGAAGAATATTGGATGAAAAGGATACTACTTCTGAAGTTCTTTCCAACTACAGCATTCTGGTAAACAATCAAGTGATCTTTCATGGTCCTATGCCTTTGGTAAACCTTTCTATCCGGTATAATAAGTATGGCTATTTATTCGATAGCATCGCGGGTGTTTCAAGCTATGTTCACCTTACTTCCAATCCTTTGGTTACAGATCCCACTCTTCTTTCTATACAACAGGCTTTATTACAAGATGTTGGTCAACATGGGGTGCGTTTCCAATTCCGAAGCATCGAATCAGCGAACGACGAATCCTTAGATTCTCCTGGCCGACAAGGGGGCTTTTTTGAAATTCATCATGCTATGCTCGAGAAGGGAACCATTATCCTTCCACCTACTCCCTTGGCTGGTAAATACATTGTAGGTCCAAGTGCTCATGCCGATTATCCTGATCTTACCGTCGCCTTGAATGATCTTCACCTGAGAGGCTTAGACAGCTGGGTGGGATTTAGCCTTGAGCCCGGAACCTATTCTGGGCAGTATGTTCTCGGAACCATTCCGGGTCAACAGGGCTTTAATCACCGCTTTGTTACTATTAATTCGGTTGGAGGGGATTCTTCTACCGTAACGCTGGAGTACAATCCTCAATATGCCGACTCTAGCTTTATCTTCGAATTGAAGGGTATACAACAGTTCAAACTCCAAGGGCTCAAGTTTAGAAATCTATCTACTGCCCATCCGGGAATTATTAAAACAGCTAATGCCTCTTCAAACCTTGAGATTAGTCAGTGCACTTTTATGGCAAACCAGGCTTCTGCCATGCCTTTATTGAGTGGACTACAAGTGAATATGAACCAATTTGAGCTCAGAGAATGCAAGTTTATAAATGGCACGACAGCCCTTTCGATTGGGGGCAACAATGGCTTAATTGAGGAGTGCGTCTTCCAAGGCCAAACCGACTATGCTATTAAAGCCCTATTTGGAAGTGATGTAAGAATTGCAAATAATCTCATTTTAGGTACGGATACAGGTAGCTTTTCTGGAATTCATCTGATATCAATTAAAGATGCATTTAAAGTGCACAATAACAGAATTAGCAATTTAAACTCTGTTTGTCATAGAGGGATTTTTGTAGCAGCGAATTCAAAAGGATTTGCCGCAGGAAATGATTATGGCCAGGTTTACAATAACGAGATTAACGTGTTGGGCGGTACAAATTCTATGGGTCTAAGTCTTGAAGGAGTGGAGGTTAAGTATTACCATAATACTGTGCGTATTCACGGAGGCCCTCAGAGTTCTACGGCTTTAAGAGTGGGTTGGGCTAACCAACCTTTAGACATACAGAGAAATATTTTTGCCTCAGAGAATGGTTCAGCTATAATATCAGGTTCCTTCCCAGGCTTTGAAGCAGCTACAAATAACAATATCTACTTCAGTCAAAACTCAGATGCATTTGTGGTTGATCCTGTTGGTCCTGTGCGTATAACTTTCAATGATCTCAATTCTTTCGCCGCAGTAGCTGGTACAGATGCACAATCCATCCTCCTAAATCCGCAGTTTATTTCAGACACAGTAAGCGTACCCAATAACCCGCTTGCGTGGGATAGGGTAGCTGCCTTAGCCGGATTTGAAAACGATATTACTGGAATGCAAAGAGCAGCTCTCTGTGAACCCGGTGCGTACGAATTTGATAGCACCTATCTTTTTGTTGCTCCACCTGTTATGAACTACTGTGAGAGCTTCGGATTGCTTATCCAGCAAAATAGAAGACAGCTAAAGTTTGAATGGGAGCCAGAACCAATGCAACGAAATACAGAATTTTAAGAAGACCCATGGGTACCTCTCCTTGGCTTTATGTAAATGGAAGCATTGATACCAATGCGCTCTTTGTTGTTAGAGATACTGGAACTTGGCAAGTAGTGATTGTACCCTTCATAGGAGGACAATGGACCGATAGCAGCTGCGTTGCTCAGTACACTATCAATTGCCTTCCTATCGATTTTGGCTCTAGTGTTCTACAACCTTTCGGAGTGTTTCCTGATAGTTCAGGTTCAATCATTGTACGTAATATAAGGGGAGGTACTGGTGGAGCTCCTTATGATCTGAGTCTTTGGAATACATCCGATAGCGCTTCTACTTGGCAAAGAATACAAGGTGTAAATGCGCATACTTTTCAGCATCTACAAGGGGGTACTTACGTTTTAAAAACGGCCGATGGCATTGGCTGCTACCGATTAGATACTTTCCAACTAGATCTAAATCTATGGGTGCCTCATACGCCTGTATTAATCTCTGCCCAA
>CALCFH010000055.1 GCA_937900215.1 uncultured Cryomorphaceae bacterium | reverse complement strand
CTACTTCTTCCCTCTGAAACGGCTGCCGCTGAAAAGCTTCAAACCTTAGGGGTCGTTGTACGTGAATTAACTGAAGAAAAAAGCATAGAGGTAGAGGCTTATACGATTTCAAAGTATAAAAGAGAGAGCTATGCTTATGAAGGTATTCATCCTCAGGAAGTTGAAACAACTATTGAGAGCAAGAAAGTACTGTTTCCAAAAGGATCTTTTGTTGTTCTCTTGAACCAAGAGCGTAGCAATTTGGCTGTTTCTGTGCTTGAGCCAGAAGTATCGAGCGGCTTTGTGCACTTTGAAGTTATTAAAGCCGCATTAGGACAAGAATTACCTGTTTATCGCTATACCAAAGCGGAAGAACTGCTGGGTTTAAACTGAGAATAAAAACGCTATGAAAAAGATATTATTCCTTGCTTTTATTGCTGTAAGCAGCTTGCTTTCGGCTCAAAAAAAACCTTCAAAAAGCAAGGCGGCTTTTGAGCTTGGTTCTGGTTTGAATTTCACCTTCAACGACAGTGCTTACTACTTTAGCATAGGCGGAATGGTGCAGCCCTATATCGGCATCAATACTGTTGAGGGCTCAGATGCAGACTACTTCCTCAACTCTCGTCGCTCTTATTTTAACCTCGGTGGATCGGCTATTGAAGAAGGCGTTAGCTTTTTCGTGCAGCTTGATTTCAGCGCCAATGATCCGCTCTTAGACGCCTGGATTGGCTTCCATCCAACCAAAAAATTGAACCTGTATGTCGGTCAAAAGCAAAGTCTAGCAAACAATCGCGAAATGTTGGTGATGGAAACGCATCTTCAATATCCAGATAGAAGCCTGATGAGCACTTCTTTTAGTAATACAGGAAGAGAATTTGGTGTTTTTCTAGATTACCGATTTGGCGGATCTAAATTTGGATTTGTACCACAGTTGGCCTTCACTTCTGGAGATGGTAGAAATTCTTTCGGCTCCGATTCAAGAGATATTGATTTAGGCGGATTTAAATACGCCGCACGCTTTGATCTTTATCCACTCGGATTCTTTTCAAAAGGAAACGACCAATCCATAGCCGATCTAACTTATGAAAAATCGCCAAAATTTGTGATTGGTGCAGCGGCCAGTTACAACGATGGCGCCAGTGAAGCGTTAGGTGAAGGACATGGCAACTTTAGCCTGTTCGACATCAATGGAAATGCGCAATTGCCTGATTACAGGCAGGTATATGGAGACTTTTTACTGAAATACAAAGGCTTCTCTCTGTTGGGAGAATATGCTATAGCCACCGCCACTCAGCTAGAAGGATCCTACATCAACGCCACAGGAAACGACGCACTTTTACCAACAGAAATAAGCGAATTCTTGGCCCTAGGAACGGGCTACAACTTTCAGGCTGGCTACATCCTTCCGAACAAAGCCTACGGAATAGACGCAAGATACTTTGGCGTAACACCTGAATTTGAATTAAACGCAGCTTCGGTTATTCAAGAACGCTCTGGTTGGTCCGTTGGCGCTTCTAAGTATTTCAAAGGAAACGCTTGTAAACTGCAGGCCTCTTATACAAGCTTAAGTGGTCAGAGCGTTCTTTCTAGCAGTCAAATTGAAATCTTGTTCCAAGTGATCTTCTAAAGATTAACCCAGAATAAAGTAGCAAATGAGCGTAATAACAGCAATGGAGATGATATTCAACCAAAATCCGGCGCGCATCATTTGTTTCACTGAAACATAACCGCTGGAATAGACAACCGCATTGGGTGGTGTACTAATGGGCATCATGAATGCACAACTTGCGGCCAGTGTTACGGGAATGGCAAGAAGAAGTGGATCTACATTAGTGCTCTTACCAATTCCAATTACCACGGGAAGAAGAACTGTTACTAAGGCTACATTCGACATCAACTCCGTTGCAAAAACCGCAAAAGTGGTGAGTAATAGCACCAAAGCAAATGGACTCAAGTCTGTATTGTTGGCAAAAAATTCGCCTATCGACTGAATTATCCCAGCTGTTTCCAATCCTTTGGCCATGGTAAGTCCGCCGCCAAAGAGAATGAGAATTCCCCATGGCAACTTTACCGTACTCTTCCAATCGAGAATAAATTCTCCCTCACTCCAGTTAACAGGAACCACAAACATGGCTACGCCTCCAAACATGGCAATATTGGTGTTATTCAAAGCCCGAACACCCATAAAATCATTCAGCGGCTGGGCAAAAACCCAAAGTAGAACGGTAATAGTAAATACAACAAGCACAGAACCTTCGGCACGAGAAATCCGTCCCATTTCCTTCCATTTCTTTTGGATCAACTCTTTTACACCCTCTATTTCACTTCCACCTATAGGATATAAAATGCGCGTTAAAAGTTGGTAGGTTAAAAAAAGAAGAATGCCACCGGTGGGAAGACCAAAGATAAACCAGCGCGAAAAGGGAAAATCTACTCCAAAGGTTTCGTAATAATAGCCTGCGAAAACCAAATTGGGTGGAGTGCCAATGAGCGTCATGGTACCTCCAATATTGGCTGCGTAGGCAATTCCCAACATCAAAAGGAGACGAAAGCGCTGAAGCAATTGTTCGTCTTTGCTTTGTTCCCCAAGCAACTTGCTGACAGAAAGAGCAATAGGCAAAAGCATTACGGCGGTAGCTGTATTCGAAATCCACATGGCAACCAAGGCTGTGGCAATCATAAATCCGAGAATAATTTGCCTCGGTTTTGTGCCAGTAAGTCTAATCAGACCATAGGAAATACGCTCATGAAGCCTTCTTTCTTCCATTGCTAAGGCGATTATGAATCCACCTAAAAAGAGAAAAACAATCGGGCTGCCATAGGGCATAAAGGTTTCTTGAAGATTCAAAATTTCCAGAGCTGGAAAGAAAACCATGGGTAAAAGGGCGGTAACAAAAATGGGGAAGACTTCTAAGATCCACCAAATGAGCATCCAAGAGGCCACGGCCAATACTCTGTTTACAATAGGTTCTGCAAAAGGATGCAATAGCAGTAGAATGAAAAAGCTCAGTGGCCCTGCTACGAAACCGATTTTACGACTTAAATTGATGGCTTATTGGTTTAAGATTCAACATCTTACGAATGTAAGTCAACTATTCGAAAATCTGTAAAAAAAGAGCGATAAAAACGAAAAAAAAGCCCCAATAAAAAGTGCAAATCTGCTCTACTTCCTACCTAAATCAATTGCTGAGATCTCTCAATTTTTTAGGGAGACTCGCATAGACTAAGTTGTATGAATGCCGAATGAGTTCAAGCAGCAAATCTCTAGTCAGCTCCCCTTCGGTCACCACTGAATTCCAATGTTGTTTGTTCATGTGATAGCCCGGTGTAATATCTGGGTATTGTTCTCTCAATTCAACTGCGCGATCAGGATCGCATTTTAAATTAACATAGGTTGGAATATTGCTAATTCCTGCTAAGGCAAATATTTTCTCATGGACTTTAAAAACAAGAACATCCGGACCAAAAGGCGTTCCTTCGGTTACAAAAGGCAATTGGAGGCAATATTCTCTCAGTTCTTCTATATTCATTTTTTGTCGTTTAGCTCAAATAAAAGGGGTCTGCTAGGAGCGGCATCATTCTCTAAAGGTGCCAATTGTAGATTCATAAAATAGAGCCCTTCTTTTACCTTAGGCGGAAGTGCAACGAATTCGCTAATAGTACAATGGTCTCTTCTTTCTCCACTAGGCTTAAACCACCAAGCGCGATGGGCGGCCAAAGCACCGGCATCTTCTTCTGGATCAACCGAGGGCAAGTCTACTAAAATATGTTGCACTCCAAAATCGCGGATCATTTCCATCGTTTTCACTGCAATATGGGGCGGATCTGTCCCTCTAAAATTATAGCCATTGTCTAAAAAACCGGGGGTAAGTGTGCGCAAAAGCACTGCTTCTTCACCGCCAATGGGTTTCCAGTTTTCATCTAAAGAAGCTTCGCCAGAATCATCCAGACGGGTATCCCAAACGGAGGCAAAGCAGAAAAACGACTTAAAGACAGAATTTACAGAACCGCGCTCTGATAGAATATGACCCACCCATTCTGTATGCGTTCCTTGTCCGTGTGGATTGAGGTGAACATCAAAAAAATTCACAGACGAACCCTGATTTACAGCACCAATCCAATCGCCATATTGAACAGGATTGAAGCGTGTGGGCTCACTTCCCCAAGCCAAAACGGACGGTATTGCACCAAATGAAATAGAGAGATCTATTCCTTTTTCTAGGTCAATTTCGTATTCCTTTCCATCTTTATTTACAATAATTGCCTTCATCCGATAATTAGTCTTGAAATTATTTCGTCACTCACCAACCAATGCTTTTCTGGAATGCGCCAAACGCCAGAATTCTCCACTAATTTACTTTGTTCAATGAGAGAATTAAGCTCCTTGATGAACCCCTTATCTCCCTTGACTCCTGAGAACAAATGCGCCGTTTCTATTCCTTTTTCCGTGCGCAAAGAAGTGAGTAAGCGCTCATTTCTTCTTTGCATATCAGTCAATGTTTCTTCCTCCCACCAAAGATCACCCTTTCTTATTTTATTGATATACAGTGTGTTGTTGGATATATTCCACCATCTCCTATCCTTTTCATACGAGTGCGCAGAAGGACCAATACCAAGATAGGTTTGTCCGCCCCAGTAGGCAGAATTGTGTTTGGCTTCCATACCGGGTAAAGAGAAATTAGAAATCTCATAATGTCGATAACCCGAATTTGCAAGGGTTTCGCAGAGATACATATAATCACTTTCAACCTTCACATCTTCTGCTTGAACCAAGCTGCCAGTCTTTAGTTGGTGGCCGAAAACGGTCTTTTCTTCAATGGTTAAAGAATAGGCAGAAAGATGCGGGATTTTGAATGATAAAAAAGTATCAATATTCTTTTTCCAATGGTCTGAATCAGCATTTGGCAGACCGTATATAAGGTCTATGGTAGTATTATTCATACCGCCAGACTGCAGTATTTCGAGCGCAGAAAAAGCTTGATCAGAAGAATGAGAGCGATTCATCCAAACTAAATCTTCTTCAAAAAACGACTGTACTCCAAGGCTAATTCGGTTGATGCCCGCCTGTCTCCATCCCCATAATTTTTCCTCAGAAATATCATCGGGATTCGCTTCCAAACTAATTTCCGCTGCATGGGCCAAGGGCCAAATTTCCATTGCCTTTCGAATCAGTTGTCCAATCTGATCTGGACTTAACAAAGAGGGGGTTCCTCCTCCAAAATATATGGAATTCAGAAGCTTAGGCCGCCATTTTTTTCTCCAAAGCTCCATCTCTAGCAGAAGACAATCTACCATATCATTCAAGCTGTGGAGCTGAGTACTAAAATGAAAATCACAATAATGACAAGCCTTCTGACAATAGGGAATATGAATGTAAAGTCCTGCCATATAGATTCAGATTTTAACCCATGCCATTCAACCCAATAGTGAAAATTGAAATAGGCCATGTATTTGAAAGTGAACAAATCTAATCTCTTTGAAAGAAGAAGAAGTTCATTTGGTTTTAGGTGGATGAAAATTTTCATACCAACTGCATATTCAAACACAAGAGGATGCGGAGAAAGAAATCTAGAACTCAAGACTCAATGAAGTGATTGAAAAGAAAGACAAGCTAAACGCCACCTATACAAACAACTTTAGCTCAAATGAATATGGAGTATATTTGCAACTCAAATAATTTCATGACATTCAAACAATTAGGGATTATCGATCCCATTCTAAAAGCCTTATCAGAAGAAGGATACGAGTTTCCAACGCCGATACAACAACAAGCCTTACCGCTCTTATTACAAGGAAAAGATTTATTGGGATGTGCACAAACAGGTACGGGTAAAACCGCTGCTTTTGCTATTCCTATACTTCAACATCTTTACAATAATCCGCAAGCGCAATCAGGCAAGCGCAATTTAAGAGCCCTTATTGTGGCTCCAACCAGAGAATTGGCTATTCAAATTGCAGATAGCTTTACTGCCTACGGAAAATACACTGGATTGACCAATACGGTTATTTTCGGAGGTGTGAAACAAGGCAGTCAGACAGATAAACTTCAAAGAGGAGTTGACATACTAGTAGCAACCCCAGGGCGACTACTAGACTTAATGGGACAAGGATTTATTAGACTAGACAAAGTTGAATTCTCTGTTCTAGACGAAGCAGACCATATGCTCGACATGGGCTTCATTCACGACATCCGAAAACTCATTGCAAAGCTGCCTCCTAAAAGACAGTCGCTTTTCTTCTCAGCCACCATGCCGAAAGAAATTGTGGAACTCGCTGGAGCTATGCTCGGAAATCCAGAGCGCATTACCATAGAGCCCAAGCAGACCACAGCAGAGCGAGTTACCCAAGGTTTGTACTTTGTAGAAAAGAAAGACAAAACGGCCTTACTTGCTCATTTACTTAAAAACAGTGAATTTGAAACGGCCCTTATTTTTTCGCGCACCAAGCATGGTGCCGATAAGATAGTGCGCTATTTGGCGAAAAAATCCATCAAAGCAGAAGCCATTCACGGCAATAAGAGTCAGAATGCAAGACAGCGCGTTTTAAAAGAATTCAAGGAAGGAACAATGAGAGTTCTCGTAGCCACTGACATTGCTGCCAGAGGTATAGACGTAGACGATCTTTCATTGGTAATTAATTTTGATCTTCCAAATGTTCCTGAGACCTATGTTCACCGAATTGGAAGAACAGGAAGAGCAAAAGCGAGTGGTGCTTCCATTTCATTTTGCGCCTCAGACGAACGTCCACTTTTAAAGGATATTGAAAAACTCATTGGGCAATCGGTTCCGAAACTACAGAATCCCGTTGCAATACAAGATGACCCTGATTTTGAACCAGACAGAGCGCCATTAAACCGGTCTCGCGGTGGCTCAAGTACATTCTCACCTAAACCAAAACAGAGGACAGGTAAACCCGCTGGCTCTTTTGCCAAAAGCGTATTCAAACCTCGAACTCCTAAAAACAATAGGTAACAAAAAAAGGAGCAACTGTTAACAGTCGCTCCTTTTTTGTTTAATCTAAATTCTAAGATATTTTTTAATGTATTCGAACAATGAATAGACAGTACAAAGATGTGCTGCATTCAATACCAGTTTGTTCCGATTTTAGAAGGCTTAGTTATTGCAAAATCCAAAATCGGAAAAAATAGTTCCAAATTTTTTTGTAAGCCACTCTTGTCGCAACCGTTTGGTCTTGATCTTATCATCTGATTATCAATTTTTTATTTATTATTAATACGCAGCCAGATATATG
>CALCFH010000054.1 GCA_937900215.1 uncultured Cryomorphaceae bacterium | reverse complement strand
AAGTTTCAAGATCACCATAATTTTACGGAAAAGGAAATCCTGAATATTCTATCCATTGCAAAAGAATTTGATGCCGTGGTAACCACCGAAAAAGACCTCATACGACTGCCAAATTCTCGCTTCGATGAAGAAAAAATTCCACTAGGCTTCCTGAAAATTGAAGTCGATTGGCTCTTACATGGAAAGGAACAAATGCAGAATCAACTTGATGCTCTTTTCACTTCCTAGGGTGGAGTGTATGTTCGTTATTTGCACACATTATGCACGATAAGTACGAAGCTGTAATTGGACTTGAAGTTCACCTTCAATTAAAAACAAAGTCGAAGGCCTATTCCTTTGATCCTGCGACCTATGGAGAAACTCCAAATTCGCAAGTTAGCCCCATCACACTAGGTCATCCGGGCACGCTGCCTCGCATGAATAAACAAGTGGTTGACTCCGCCATCCGTCTTGGTTTGGCATTGGGATGCCAAATTCGCAGAGTGAATGAGTTTGCTAGAAAGAATTATTTCTATCCTGACCTTCCGAAAGGCTATCAAATTACTCAAGATAAAACGCCTATTTGTAACGGTGGCCAGCTGAAACTTACCTTGGCAGATGGAAGTGAAAAAACCATAGAATTAACTCGAATTCATATGGAGGAAGATGCAGGCAAAAGCTTGCATGATCTAGATCCTTTCAACAGCTTAATCGATTTGAATCGCGCGGGCACTGCCCTTTTAGAAATTGTAACAGAACCCGATTTCCGAACAGGGGAAGAAGCCTATGCCTACCTTACAGAGATAAGACGTTTGTCGCGTTACTTGGATATTTCAGATGGAAATATGGAGGAAGGCTCATTGCGCTGCGATGTAAATATCTCTATCCGTCCTTATGGCCAAGAAGAGCTTGGAACCAAGGTAGAGGTTAAAAACTTGAACTCTTTCCGAAACGTTCAAAAAGCCATCGACTTCGAATTCAATAGACAAATAGACAGTATCGTCAAAGGCGAAAGGATACATCAAGAGACTAGGAACTACGACGCTTCTCAAAATAAAACGATCGCACTTAGATCGAAAGAAGAGGCTCACGACTATCGGTATTTTCCCGAGCCCGATCTTCAACCCCTCATTGTGGATGAAGACAAAATCCAAAAGGCAAGATCGGCTATGCCTAGTCTTCCTTGGGAGAGGTTGGAAAATTACACCAGCAACTTAGGTCTTTCTAGATACGATGCCTCCGTTCTTACGGAAGACAAGGATATGTCTGATTTCTTTGAAAGCATTATAGAAAATTATTCTGACGCAAAAGCCGTTGCCAACATCCTAAACACACAGGTACGCTCGTATCTCAATGAGAAGAGTGTAGCCTTAAATGAATATCCAGTTTCCGCAACTGATTTGGCTGAATTGCTCAAATTAATAAAAGAAGGAAAAGTAAGCCATAGCATTGGCATGCAAAGAATTCTTCCAGAAATGGAAAAAGGATCTAAGCTTTCGCCCTTGCAAATTGCTGAAGCCAATCATTGGATTCAAGAAAGCAACTCAGATAGCCTTATTCCGTTTATCGATCAAGCGTTAAGCATGTATCCAGATAAGGTAGAAGAGTATAAAAGCGGTAAAAAAGGATTGCTTGGCTTATTCATGGGAGAAGTCATGAAACTTTCAAAGGGTACTGCAGACCCTAAACTTTGTAGTCAATTAATAAGAGAAAAACTAGAAAACTAGATCTATGAACATCAAAAATGTGGTCCTCATTGCCACTGTATCCCTTGGCTTATTTGCCTGTGAAAAGCCAATTAATGGAACCAAAATTAAAGGAACTATTGTAGGCGCAACCGAGGTTTACCTTGCCCAAATTACGCCAAGCGAACTAATCTATGTCGACACACTAAAGACTGAAGATGGAAGCTTCGAATTCTTGTGGGAAGGTGATTCTCCTGAATTCCTAATGGTAGAAGCCAACCAAGGCGCCTTGCGTTTAAGTCTATTTGTTGAAAAAGGCGAAAGCATAGAACTAAACGCCGATTTAAATAGCGAAGTTCGAGCTTATGAAGCTTCGGGTTCTCCAGGCTCCGAGCGTTTGGTTGAAATTCAAAAGCCCATTACTAGCTTAATGAAAACATTAGACTCACTAAATGAGGTTAACTCTTCTATTTTAGATAGCGCCAATTACGAGGAGATTCGCGTGAAGCTCGACGATCGTTTTACGGCAGCCCAAACCCACGCTAGAGATAAATTACTCGCTATGCTCAGAGAAGATCCTGGGCATCTTACCAATTTGTTTATTTTCCCTCAAGGAGTAGGTAATTCACAACTTATTCCTATTGAAGAATTCACTACAGATTACGAAGCTTGTCTTTCAGCTATGATGGAACGCTATCCTGAGAATGAGCATGTCGGTGAATTTGGAAAAAGAATGGAAAGCGCTCGCTTGCAATTGGAAGCTCAAGAGCGTTTAAACGCGGCCTTAGAAGGCACCAAAATTGGAAATCCTGCTCCTGAATTCAGCATGCCTAACGCGGAGGGTGAATTGATCGCTCTCAGTTCTCTAAAGGGCAAGGTGGTTTTGGTAGATTTTTGGGCAGCTTGGTGTAAGCCTTGTAGAGCAGAGAATCCAAACATTGTTAAGATGTACAATAGACTGAAGTCTAAAGGATTTGACATCTATTCTGTTTCTCTAGACGGGCTTCCCAATCAGCCGGATGCAAAAGCAAGTTGGCTAGCCGCCGTTGCTGAAGACGGACTCAGTTGGAATAATCACGTAAGCGATTTAGGTGGATGGGAAAGTGCAGCAGTATCTACTTTCGGCTTTCAATCTATCCCGTATACCCTATTGTTAGATAGAGAAGGTAAGATTCTAGCAAAAGGTTTGCGTGGGCCTGAACTTGAAGCGGCTATTGAAGCGGCTCTTTAATCGTCAATAAGGCATATTTATAAAAGGCTGTCCATTTCTGGACGGCCTTTTTTATTGGTCCTCCTTGGCCAATTGTGTTTCTCACTCTCCAGACTAAACCCCCAGCCTAGGGTATATCAGGTAGTTCGCACAGGAAACAAATGGCGAAGATCTGTCTTGTTCATTTATCCTCTGCCTACATCATGCTAGCCTTACTGTCTAAGCAGTGTAAATACAATTCAGTATCGACGCATAGTAGTACTGTATTGTTTTCTTTTCATAGATTGATCGGCAGTCTAGCCCG
>CALCFH010000053.1 GCA_937900215.1 uncultured Cryomorphaceae bacterium | reverse complement strand
TGATGCAGTAATGAGCATGTTTAAACCACCCACTTCTAGCCTTCGCATTCGGATATTTATGGCCATGGTGGTACTCATTCTGGTTTCGTTTTTCCTTACTGGCGCCATTACCTTTTACCATTTTCGCAAAGAAAATGAACAATATCACCTCGAGCGATTAAAGCGGAAGGAAGATGCCGTAAATGCTGCTGTTGATTATTTCCTTCAGCAACAAACTACAGTGTATCAACCCGATAGTTTAGTTCAGCTCTTTAATGAAAAAATATGCGAACTGGCTGATATCCATCAATTAGACATCAATATCTACAGCTTAAGTGGCAAATTGCTCATTTCTTCCAACCAAGAAATGGTAGATCAACAGAGCATTCCCCTTCAACTAGACTCCGATTTAATGGGTAGAATTGAAAGAGAAGATCCTCCCATTATGACTTCAGTAGGTGGAGGAGAATTTCTTTCCTCATTTGATTATATATCCGATAGCTTCGGGAATCCGATGGCTCTAATGAATCTGCCCTATTTCAAATCTGATCAAAGCCATGTTTCAGAATTGCGCGGTTTTCTTCGAACCTTAGCCGAAATCTATTTTCTCCTCTTCGCTGCTGCAGCCTTGGTTGCTTACTTCGTTTCAAACTATATAACTAGCTCTCTTTCTGAAATTGGAAAAAGATTAAATGCCACCCGCTTAACGGGTAAGAATGAACCCTTGAGCTGGCATACCAACGATGAAATAGGCGAATTGGTAGATGAATACAACCGAATGCTAATGGCTCTTGAGGAGAGTGCTGTTGAATTGGCCCGAAAAGAACGCGATCATGCCTGGCAGGAAATGGCAAGACAAGTAGCGCATGAAATTAAAAATCCTCTCACCCCCATGAGACTGCAACTTCAAATGCTAGAGCAAAGGGAAGAGGTAAAGGGATCTGAGAAAATTAAATCCATGACGCAGTCTATGATTGGTCAAATAGATACCCTTAGCCAGATTGCCGAAGCTTTTGCCCGCTTCTCGTCTCTTCCTGAACTTAAAAAACAACGCTTTAACTTATTAGATGTAGTGCATAAAAGCACAGAGCTGTTCAGTGAACAAGGCGTATCCTATAAAACCAATGAACTCGATCTTTGGGTCAACGCCGACAAAGATCAATGGCTTCGGGTGATGAATAATCTAATAAAAAATGCAATTCAGTCTGTTCCGACCGAAAGGACTGTTTGTGTTCAGGTAGAGGCATTCAAGAAAGGACCCATTGCAGTTATTCAAATCTGCGACAATGGAAGCGGCATTCCCGAACACCAAATGGAAAAAATATTCGAGCCCCAATTTACTACCAAGTCAGGCGGTATGGGCTTAGGATTGGCTATGGTGAAGCGTATTGTGGAACAATCCGATGGAAGTATTTCTATCCATTCGAACCCAGGAATGGGAAGTTGTTTCGAGCTTGGAATAGCTCTTTCGGAAACCTAGATTTCGAAAATTATGACGATTTGATTTTCCTTCCACTCCGACTTGCAAGGCCGAATTGAATACCTTCGTAGCGTAAAGAAAATTCCTCAGAACCTATGAATACTACCGTAGAACACAAAGGCGCTATTGCCCTTTTGAGTATCAACCGCCCTGAAAAAATGAATGCGCTCAATGCTGCCACCATTGCAGAACTATCGCATCAACTCGACAGCCTAAATGACGACAAATCGGTAAGAGCAATTGTGCTGACAGGAACGGGTGATAAAGCCTTTGTGGCTGGAGCCGACATTTCTGAATTTGCCGCTTTTACTGCAGAAGAAGGAAAAGAATTGGCTCGTCGTGGTCAGGTAGAGCTTTTTAATAAAGTAGAGAATATGCGCAAGCCAATGATAGCTGCTATAAATGGTTTTGCATTAGGAGGAGGACTAGAACTTGCCATGAGTTGTCATTTTCGCTACGCAAGCGAAAAAGCAAAGATGGGGCTGCCAGAAGTAGGCTTGGGCGTAATCCCGGGCTATGGAGGTACTCAGCGCTTGGCTATGTTAGTAGGGAAAGGAAGGGCGATGGAATTAATTCTATCTGCACAAATGGTCAATGCAGAAC
>CALCFH010000052.1 GCA_937900215.1 uncultured Cryomorphaceae bacterium | reverse complement strand
CTTGGCTTCGGTAGCAATAGAAGCATGGTCGGTTCCGGGTACCCAACAGGCTTCTTTGCCTGACATTCTGGCTTTTCTAACAAGAATATCCTGAATGGTATTGTTGAGCATATGACCCATATGCAAGACCCCCGTTACATTGGGCGGAGGGATGACAACGGTATAAGGCTCTTTCGAAGAATTGGGTTGAGAGCGAAAAACCGAGTTCTCAAGCCAATAGGCATACCATTTATCTTCAATTTGATTGGGCTGATAGCGGGCGGCTAACTCCATAAAAAGAGCATTATAAATTAGAAAACGCGAAAATAACAAGCAATTTTGCAATATCGGCTCAAATAGCCATCGAATGCGAATTAATTGGGCCCAATTGGCACGAAAGTTGGTCTAGTTTTAAAGAATCAGTTAACTTTGTTACACTAAAAAATTTGGAATTATGAAGAAATTACTTCTCCTCGCCTCCGTTCTTTTCATCGGTATCTCTGCCTACGCTCAAGAAAGCACAGCGGCTAAGATTACTTTCGAGACCGAAACCATTGATTATGGCAATATTGAAAAGGGTGCCGATGGCAATCGTGAATTTGTTTTCACAAACACGGGTTTAGAGCCGTTAATTATAACAAACTGCAAAGGATCTTGCGGTTGCACCGTACCGAGCTGGCCTAAGACCCCCATCGCTCCAGGTGAAAAAGCCTCGATAAAGGTGAAATACGATACTCAGCGTGTTGGTCAATTCACCAAAACAGTTACCGTTATGTCGAATGCCAGCAACGACAATGTAGTGTTGAAAATACGTGGCGTTGTGAAGGCCGAAGAAAAAGTTGAAACCGTTCCTGTAAAAAAGGAAAGCAGCGCAAGCACTCTGCAAGTTAAATAAGATTTGTTCTTCCGATATTTGACCCCGCTCTATGCGGGGTTTTTTATTTTTACCATATGCCAACGATCTCTCTTAAGGGGCAGAAGATGCCCGAATCTCCTATTCGTAAACTGGTTCCTTTTGCCGAAGCAGCCATCAAATCAGGGGCGGAAGTCATCCACCTCAATATAGGACAACCCGATATTCCAACCCCTGATGGAGCCATGGAGGCTCTAAAGAAGTACGACGATAAGGTCTTGTCTTATTCGCACAGTGCAGGATTTGAAAGCTTAAGAGCTGGATTCGCATCCTACTACCAAAAATTAGGTCTGCCTATTGAAACCAAAGACATTATTGTGAGCACAGGCGGCTCAGAAGCCATTCAGTTTATATTGGGTTCTATAATGGATGCGGGTGATGAGATAATAATACCTGAACCCTTTTATGCCAACTACAATGGCTTTGCTATTCAATCAGGGGTTAAGGTTATAGCCCTTCCTTCGTCTATTGAAAGTGGATTTGCTCTACCGCCTATAGAAGCATTTGAAAAAGCCATTGGCCCAAAAACCAAGGCGATTATGATTTGCAATCCAGGCAATCCCACGGGATATTTATACACCAGAGAGGAGTTAGAGAAGCTGAGGGAAATCGTCCTGAAGCACGATCTTTATTTATTGGCCGATGAAGTGTATCGCGAGTTTGCTTACGATGGATTAAAACACAGCAGCATACTCTCTTTAGCCGGATTAGAACAAAACGCCATTGTAATAGATTCCGTTTCCAAGAGATACAGTATGTGCGGTGCACGCATTGGAACCATTGTTTCCAAAAACCAAGCAGTTATGAGTACCGCTCTAAAGTTTGCTCAAGCGCGATTAAGTCCGCCTACGTTGGCGCAGGTGGCTAGTTTGGGTGCCTTAAGCACACCCGATAGTTATTTCGAAACGGTAAATGCAGAATACACACGTAGGAGAAACACCTTAGTAAACGGCTTAAATAAAATTGAAGGCGTTTTTTGTCCCATGCCGAAAGGGGCGTTCTATTGTGTTGCACGATTGCCCGTGGCGGATGCCGAGGTTTTTGCCAAATGGATGTTGCAAGAGTTTAGATTAAATGGACGAACCCTCATGTTTGCTCCTAATGCCGGTTTCTATTCTTCGCCTTCTTTGGGCAAGGATGAAATTCGTCTAGCCTATGTGCTCGAAGAAGAAAAACTCCTTCAAGCGGTGGCCATCCTCGAGGCAGGATTGAAGGCATATCAAGCGTTAAATGCCTGAATCAAAAACCTTCCAAAGAGTTCAGCTGCAAAGTGAAAACACCTTTGGGTTGGATATCTATGCTTCGAAATTAGCGCTTGTTAAGTCCAGAGAAGATCTCCTGTACTTTAGAGAACAATTGGGAAACCAATGCCCCTTGATTCTAGGTGGCGGAAGCAACATTCTCTTTACAAAAGAGGTAGAAGAACCCTTGTTAAAAATAGAAACGAAGGGAATTGAATGGAAGGAAGTAAATGAAACCCAAGTGTTGGTTACAGCCGAAGCAGGTGAAAACTGGCACGAATTCACTCAATTCTGTGTCTCTCACCAATGGGGCGGAATAGAAAACTTAAGCCTTATTCCAGGGCAAGTAGGTACAACACCCATCCAAAATATTGGCGCTTACGGGGTTGAAATTAAAGACTGTCTTTCTTCCTTAATTGCCTTTCATTGGCAATCGAAGATGTTTGTGGAGCTCAAAGCAGATCAATGCCAATTTGGATACCGCACTTCCATCTTTAAAGAAGAGGCCAAGAACCAATACATTATTGTTTCTGCAACCTTCCTACTCGATAAAAAAGCCCCCATAAAAACCTCATATGGTGCAATTCAATCTGAATTAGAAGCCATGCAGCGCGCTGAGCATCCGAGCTATTCTGATGTTGCACAAGCGGTTATGAATATCCGCCGAAGCAAACTTCCTGACCCAAAACAAATTGGCAATGCGGGAAGCTTCTTTAAGAATCCCGAGATTTCTGCTGAAATGGCGGAAAGAATTCAACAGAAATATCCTGATGCACCACTGTATCCAACCTCTGCAGGAAAGAAAAAGTTGGCCGCCGGATGGCTCATTGAAAAAGCCGGTTGGAAAGGTTTTAGAAAAGAAAACTACGGTGTACACGCCAAACAAGCCTTGGTTTTGGTGAACTACGGAGGCGCTAAGGGAAAAGACATTTATCAATTGGCATTAGACATTCAAGCAGACATCCTCTCCAAATTTGGTATCGAATTGGAAATGGAAGTCAACATATGGTAACAGACAAATTAAATTAGGTAAGGCTAGCCTCTAGGCTATGCTTACCACATATTCAATCGCTATGAAAAAGAATGAAAAGCTGATCCAACTTCGCAACGAAGCACGATTGGGTGGTGGACAAAAAAGAATAGATTCTCAACATTCTAAAGGGAAGTTGACGGCTCGTGAGCGAATTGATCTCTTGTTGGATGAAGATAGTTTTGAAGAGATGGGCATGCTGGTAAAACACAGAAGCAATCTCTTTGGCTTAGATAAGCAGCATTTTCTGGGAGATGGTGTGGTTACAGGGCATGGAACCATTGCAGGAAGATTGGTGTATGTCTTTGCGCAAGATTTTACTGTTTTAGGTGGATCTCTAGCCGAGGCGCATGCCGAAAAGATTGTCCGCATTATGGATTTGGCCCTTCAAAACGGAGCACCGGTTATTGGATTAAACGATTCGGGGGGAGCGCGGATTCAAGAAGGCGTGGTTTCTTTGGGTGGATATGCCGATATATTTTACAGAAACACCCTAGCCAGTGGAGTTATTCCTCAATTGTCTGCCATCATGGGCCCCTGTGCGGGAGGTGCGGTTTACTCTCCTGCC
>CALCFH010000051.1 GCA_937900215.1 uncultured Cryomorphaceae bacterium | reverse complement strand
CCCCTTCTTTGAGGGAATGAATAATTACCTCTTTTAGGTTGATTTTAAATTTCCGAGCAAAGTCTACAAAGAGATCATGAGTCAGTGGCCTGGGTGGTCGAATATCCTTTTCCAAACCAACAGCAATAGACTGAGCCTCAAACATACCGATGATTATAGGCAAGGTACGGTTTCCCGCCTCCTCACCTAAAACAAGGGCATAGGAACCTGTTTGGGTCTGACTATTGGACAGTCCCTTAACAACCAATCTCACTCTACTCATTCAATATTAATTCTGAGCTTTGAATTCCTTCAAGGCGGCAGTTAACTTAGGTACTATATCAAACGCATCTCCAACAATACCATAATCAGCTGCCTTAAAAAATGGAGCTTCTGGATCAGAGTTAATTACAACAATGGTTTTGGAATTGCTCACACCTGCTAAATGTTGAATGGCACCCGAAATACCAATGGCTATATATAAGTTTGGATTGATTGCAATACCCGTTTGACCAACATGCTCACTGTGTGGGCGCCAGTGCATATCCGATACAGGTTTGGAGCATGCTGTTCCGGCACCCAAAACGGATGCCAAATCCTCTACCATATTCCAATTTTCAGGACCTTTCAATCCTCTTCCACCTGAAACAACTATCTCAGCTTCAGGCAATGGAATAGCACCTCTGGCCATATCTACAGATACTCTTTCAGAGTTTGATGGGGCTGAAAAACCTCCCTTTAATTCGATGTTAGACGAAACCGAAACTTCAACCACTCCTATTCCATTGGGAACGATGGAAAGCACAAATTTTTCTTGTTTACTTTCATAAACCACATAACCCTTGCTAGAAAATGCTCCTCTCTTCACTCGCAGTGGAGCTGTTGATTCTGGCAAAGAAGAAACATTTGTAATCAATGCTGCCTTCAATCCAACAGCCAATAGAGGCCCTATGGCCTTACCATTGAATGAACCCGAAAGAACAACCCCATGTGCACTATTACTATTAACAGCATCTATGAGTACAGAGGCATACGACTTGGGGTTAAAGTGATCTAAGCTTGAATTAGAATAATGAAGCACATGGTTGGCCCCATAACTTCCAAGAACACTCAAATCATCACTGCAACCTCCAATGACAACAGCAATCACTTCTGTTCCCATTTGAGCCGCGGTTCTCGCCGCGTAACTTACCGCTTCAAAGCTGGCTTTTTTAAACTTGCCTTCCCAATTTTCGGTATAAACTACTACAGACATCTTTAATAAAATTAAATGGCTTTTGCCTCGTTATGTAACAAATCTACTAGCGCCTTTACGTTGTCTGACGAAACCATTTTACAAGCTTGTTTACCTGCAGGCTTCTCGTATTGAACCGCTTGGGTTGCAACAATAGTAGATACCGAAGGAACTACTTTTAATGGCTTTGTACGCGCAGTCATTATTCCACGCATATTTGGAATTCTAAGGTCTTTTTCTTCTACCAATCCTTTCTGACCAGCCACAACAAGAGGCAAGCTCGCCTTAACGGTTTCTTTCCCTCCATCTATTTCACGTATGCAAGTGGCTATACCATTTTCAACCTCCATTCCCACACAAGCATTTATGAACGGCCAATCTAGAAGAGCCGATACCATGCCTGGCACTTGAGTTCCATTGTAATCAATAGACTCACGACCCATTAGAACTAAGTCATATTTCTCTAAAGAAATCAATGAATGCAATTCTTCTGCAACTGCATATCCATCAGTAGGTTCAGCATCAATTCGTATAGCATCATCAGCGCCTATAGCTAAAGCTTTGCGCAAGGTAGGTTCGGTATTTGCCTTTCCGACATTTACCACAGTTACGCTTCCACCAAGCTTCTCCTTGAACCAAAGAGCTCTGGTGAGGGCAAACTCATCATACGGATTAATTACGAACTGAATTCCAGTGCTATCAAGTGATTTACCGTCAGCGGTAAACTGAATTTTTGAAGTTGTGTCAGGTACATGACTGATACAGACAAGTATCTTCATCAATAGTAATTTTGAAATGGATGGCAAAGATACATCACAAGCCCATAAGAATCTGCTTCAATAAGGTCTAAAGCTCAGCCATTACTCGTTGGAATTATGATCGGCTCGCTTTCTAAAAATCACAATCTCTGGAAAATCCGAAATGAGTTCCCATTGCTCTGAATGTTGAATGGCTTTTAGCTGCTCTTGCCATTCAACTTGACTTAAAGGATAATAATCTACCAAAGGAAGTAGGACGATATAAGTGGCATTATGGATAAGAGGAAACTGATATACTTCTTCCCTCAAAGCAAGATGCGGTAACAAAGAGGTTTGAGCACTTACAGCGGCAGATGGCGGTATCAGATTTAGCTCTGTATAGATTCTCATCACGTTGAATTCTCTAGAATAATGTATCGGCGAATACACTCTTATCCTTTCTTTGTTTGTCCACATCTTAGTGTTATCCATACTTTTTACAGTAACCATTACGGTTCCAGCTAAAACCAAAAAAAGCAGTATTCTCTGCCCTTTCTGCGTAGCATTCTTTTGTATGATCGTGAAAATTCCAATGGCCAATACCGGAGCGAACTCAATACTGTACTGACTGCCAATACCCCACATGCTAACATTATCATGAAATAGCTTCTGAGCAAAAATGGGAATGAGCATAAACAAATACACCGGTTTTCTAAATAACAACCAAATTCCGGAGGCCAATAGAAATAAATGTAACTCGCCTTTAAATCCATCAAAACCCGGCTCATTTAAATGGTTTACAAACAAAAGTCTGAGCCCTTCTATTGGGTTCAGCAACAAAAACTTTAGAGCCTCTACAGGTCCTTCGCCTAAAACGGTATAATGAAAATGATGATAGCCTCCTGAATTTGAAAGCGAAGCCATGACACCAAATGTAATGGAACCGAAATAGACCAATGAGTAAGCCGCTAATACCATCGCTAAAAACCGAAGTCTCCTATTACTCCAGTTGATCCACATCCAACCTATGGCCAAGAAGAATCCCCAGAGCGCCATATTCTCTTTTGCAATTAAAAAGAAAGAGAAAAGAAAAAATGCCCGCCAAGCTTTGCCGTTTTTGAATGCAAGAAAAATCCATGGTACTACACAGGAAGCCACTACATTGGAATGATAATCAAAAGAAACTGCTGCAAAAACCCCATAAAAACTCAAAAACCAGAACATTGACCAGAAGGCTATGGACCTCGACTCCTCCTGGAAAAAACGATACACCCCTAAGGCGCCAAAAAGAAGAGCGGAAATTTGAACTATAAGGAGTGTGTAGGTGCCTAAAAGCCAGGATAGCGGAGAAAACAGTGGTAGATACAGATCAAAATGATCTGCTAGTAAATTTTCAGCTTCTTCCTTGAAACAAAGACTATCGTTGAACTCTCCAACTCGATAATCATACAATGCCTGTGTATATAAGCCCAAGTCTAAAGCATAGGTGCGAAAGAGATAGTGATTCACAAGGGAGATCAATGAATAAATTAATCCGAAAAAGATCAGTAATGGCAACCGACCAAGTGAAACTATATACTTTTGGAATTGTTGACTATTGCGAATGCCGAACATCGATGATAATTCTTTTGTAGATTCCTCCTTAATGCGGAGCAATATACCCATTCTGTTTTCAGATGGTAGATGTCAAATGTGTAATTTCTGGGTGCGTTTTATTCTGAATAATGAGCGAAGCCCACTGCTCAATTTTTGCTATTTGAATAGCCCATTCGCGGAGGCTTTTCTACATTCAGATTTAAAATCAATTGACAGTGTAATTCTATGGGTGGATGGCAAATTCTACACTAAATCTTCTGCTGCCCTAAGGCTGCTGCCTTTTTTAAAAAGGATTTGGCAATGCTTGCTGCTCTTCCATCTAATTCCAAAGAGTGCACGAGACCGAGTGTATGATTTCATTGCTGAGCGAAGAATTAGATGGTTTGGTAGCCGAAACTCATGTTATTTCCCAAGTTCTATTTCTGTGAGAGAACGATTTATTGATTTACATTCTCAAATTTAGATGGCTTACGTCCTGTTTTATTCTCAATGATCCAGATCAATACTACGCCCGCGGTATAGGCTAGCATGTCTAGCCATGAAAACGAACTGCCAAGAACCCACTGAGCCAATCTGTTTTGTGAGAGACCAAGGCTTTGAATTAAATTGAAATATTGAGAAAATTCAACTCCATATGCAAAAAGAAGAACAGCGAATAAAAGTGGATTGCTTGGATAAACTAAAAACGATCTACAAAAGCAGTAGATAAAAATAACCACCAAAAAATCTCCGCCATACGGACGAATAATCTCGTCTTTAACATACAAGGCGATTATGAGCTCTAAAAATAAAAGCACTATTGTGAGTGTAAAGTACTTTAGATTCAATTGGAGTTTCAATTCTAGCTTCAATTTTGCGTATTTGTGATGAAAAACCTGTAAGCTTTAAAATTATTGTTTGGAAAAGAGGAAAGAATCAAAGTTGATTTTAACATTAAAAAGACAATAGTCTTCTCAATGACCTTATTTAACTAAAAGCTCTACTAAATTTGAACTTTCATATAACAATACAATGGACAAACACGAATGTGTAATAATAGGAAGCGGACCTGCTGGATATACCGCAGCAATTTATGCCGCTAGAGCGGATCTAAAACCCATCATGTATACCGGATTAGAGCCTGGAGGACAGCTAACTACCACTACAGAAGTAGACAACTTCCCTGGCTATGCCAATGGCATTTCAGGTCCTGCCATGATGGAAGATTTACAAAAACAAGCTGAGCGTTTTGGCACTGAGGTTCGTTTTGGATTAGTTACTAAAGTTGATTTCTCAACAGAATTGGGTGGATGGCACACCCTAACTATAGATGAAGAAAAGACTATTCAAGCAAGAACAGTAATAATATCTACAGGTGCTTCTGCTAAGTATTTAGGCTTGGAAGCGGAGAAAAGATTGGCAGGACATGGAGTTTCAGCCTGTGCAGTTTGCGATGGTTTTTTCTATAAAAACCAAGAAGTTGTAATTGTAGGGGGTGGAGATACGGCTGCAGAAGAAGCAACCTATCTTTCTAAATTGTCTCCAAAAGTTACCATGTTGGTTCGTAGAGAAGAACTGAGAGCTTCAAAGGCAATGCAACATAGAGTTATGAATTCTCCGAACATCCATATTGAATGGAATACGGAG
>CALCFH010000050.1 GCA_937900215.1 uncultured Cryomorphaceae bacterium | reverse complement strand
TAGCCAACTGAACCACTGTACCATCCTCTTTTAAAAGATTCTAGTTCTTCAGCTAGTTTCATTGCAGCCACTTTAGGCGCACCCGTCATTGAGCCCATAGGAAAGCTTGCTCTCAAAATATCTGTAAAGTGCACATCCGACTTAAGCTGGGCACGTATTACTGAGACCATCTGGTGAACCTTGGGTAAGCTGCGAATAGAATACAATGCCTCCACCTGAACAGAATTAGGCAGAGCAATTCTAGAAAGATCATTCCGCACTAAATCCACTATCATAACATTTTCTCTCCTCTCCTTCTCGCTATGTCGCAATTTTTCTGCATTCAGCTCGTCTACCTCCTTATTTTCAGACCTTTCAATTGTGCCTTTAATGGGTTCACTAATAAGAGTGGAGCCCTTTTTCATTATGTACCTCTCGGGGGAAGATGAAATAAGAACTGTCTCCTTTAATCGAAAAAAAGCGGAGAAACTAGATGGATTTGCTGACTGAAGCTTTTGATAGAGTGAATAAATTGGAATCGAGTTGGTTGAATTACAATGAAATTCTCTACAAAAATTCAATTCATAAACATTCCCTCTTTGAAGATTCTCTTGAATGCTAGCTATGGCACTTAAATACTGGCTTTTAGATATTTGCGGATGGAAGCTGTAGACCTCTGTTTCATCCTCCTTTTGTACCGCGCTTGAAAGCACGTCTGAATTGCCGATAAGCCATTCTACTTTACCTTTTACAGATTTCACCAACAGCTCTGGTAAGAAAAAACTCCATGCAGGCAAATCATGGAAAGCCGTATTACGGCTTGATAAACCTTCAATTCCCTCCTTTAAATCATAACTTAAAACGCCAAATAAATACTCATTTTTATGACAATCTAAAAAAGATTGAAACTTAGTTAGATCTGAATCAATAGACTTCGAATACCGGTCACCACAGGCGAATATCCAATCTACCTTACTGCTTTCAGATGGAATGGAGTTGCTATCATAAAGAGCTACACAATCAAATTGATTAGAGTAGTCTAAAAGTTGCTCTTTAAGCCCTAAAGTTGCCATTCTGATATATTTTCTGAGCCCAAATCTCTATCAAATTGGAAAGAGCATCAATAGTAACTGGCTTAGCAATGTAATCATCCATTCCGGCCGCTAAACAACTCTCTCTATCTCCTTCTAGTGCATTAGCCGTCATCGCAATAACTTTAGAGTCTTTCTTTAATCCGATCCTAATCAATTCCTTAGTGGCCTCTAAACCATCCAACTCAGGCATTTGGACATCCATAAAAATCAGATCAAAATCTTGCTTCTTTACAAAATCGATTACTTCTACTCCATTGACCACTGCTTCGGCAGTATAGCCCAGGCTCTTTAAGGAGAACAAGGCCAATTTTTGATTGACCGGATTGTCTTCTGCTACTAAGATTTTTAAAGGGAATTTTTCTCCAAGTAAAATATTCGAAGATGTTTCAGGTAAAACTCTTTCGATCAAATCACTGCGATTTATAATATTCATCAACATCTGTTTCAAGATGCTATACCGAATGGGCTTAATTAAAAATCCATTGACTCCATCCAATATTTTCATTTCATCTTTAGGCCGGGAACCTGAGCAGATGATCAGAACCTTTGCTTGATACTTTTTCTTACAGGCCAACAATAAGCTAAATAAGTCTTCATTATTCGATTCAGACGGCACAAAAACCAGATCAAAAGGACCTTCTGGAAGGTGCAATCCCAATTCAGGATTCCAAAGAATCTGTTCTACCTTAAAATGCCATTTTTTCAATTGCTTAACGAGCATTTCATTGCGTCCTATGTATTTTTCAAAGAGTAGAACAGAAAGACCCTCTATAGATTTGAAGCTATCATTTACTGGATTTTGTGCCAAATGTTCATGGGCGATAATTGAAAAAATGAACTCAGACCCCTTTCCCTCCTCACTTCTGACTTCCATTGATCCACCCATCATATGCACTAATCTCTGGCAAATAGCCAATCCTAAACCTGTACCACCATATTTTCTAGTTGTAGACGCATCGAGTTGTGAAAAAGGCTGAAATAACCTTTGCAAATGTGGCTGGCTAATTCCAATCCCCTGATCTTTAATAGAAAAAATCAACCTAAGGCGATCATTATCAAAGCGTTCAGAAGCTAGATTCACCTGAATTAAACCTGTATTGGTAAACTTTACAGCGTTGCTGATTAAATTAATTAGAATTTGCCGCAATCGAGTAATGTCTCCCTCAATGCATTCAGGCACAGATTCCTCTATGAAATAAACAATCTCTAATCCCTTTTCCATGGCTTGATTGGAAAGAAGGGAGATGGCTTCCTCGATACAATTTTCTAGTTTAAAAGGAAATACCTCTAGGTCTAATGTTCCGGATTCAATTTTACTGAAGTCTAGAATATCATTGATTACAGCTAGTAAAGTATCTCCACTCATGCGAATGGTATTTACAAAATCTTGCTGTTCTTCATTCAATTTTGTCATTAAAAGTAGGCTTGTCATACCAATAACACCATTCATAGGCGTTCTGATTTCATGACTCATTGTTGCCATAAACTCAGATTTTACCTTGAGTGCCTTCAGTGCCGATTCCTTAGCATGAAACAGTTCATCATTGAGATCTCTCTGCCTCCTCAGAAGCATTTTAAGTCTTTCCTCTAATTGCTTACTAACTGTAATTTCCCAGCTAGTACCAATGGCTCTAATAGGAATTCCATTAGAATCTGTTTCGGTAACTCGGCCTTTCGTTTGAATCCAAAGTAGCTTTCCATCTTGCTTACTTATACGATATTGATGCTCAATCACCCCTTCACCACCTGGCAATGTTAATCCGTACCAAGCTTGTAAAAAAGCATCTTTATCATCCGCATACACCCATTTTGCCCAATCTTCTATACTCCTGCCTACTTCATGCAATCGCACACCTAAAATGGCAGGCCAGGTATTGTCAAACTTAAAATCGTTGACTCCCATATCCCAATCCCATAATCCGTGTTGGGCATTGTACAAGGCTAGTTTTAAACGTTCTGAAGTTTCACGTATGGCGTCTTCCTTTCTTACTAAATCAGTAATATCTTTTGAAAAGCAAGCTAAACCAATACGCTCATTGTCTATATCATATATAGATTGAATATCTATTTGCCGATACTTTTTCTGACCATCTATGTTTCGCTCCTCTTGAAAATTACAGCTACCCTGTTCGAAAGCCTTTGAGTATAAATCATTCCAAAATTGAGTTACACTAGCAGGAAATATAGAGTTGTCTAGTCGCATCCCTGGAATTATTTCAATACCCGTTTGCGCCTTTATAACTGAATAAAATTCATCATTGGCATAGCGAAATCTGTACTCTTTATCCACACTCCAAATCATTGCATCCATGCTATTGATAATCTTCAACAGCTCTCTTTCATTCTGTTTTAATCCGGTATTGATCTCATCCTTCTCAATATCTTTTTGCTTTAGTTCATCAGTTAGGTGGATTAATTTTCTTTCATTGATTCTTTGCACCTCATTAAACTCATCAATTTGGGCCTTCCACACCAATAGAATAAAAAAGAGAACCGTTAAAAAAATCAGGCTTCCAATTAAAATCAGTACCAAAAAGAGCCAGTTCTGAAACTCAACTTTGGTCTTGTAATAGTCGCGATAGTCGTGAACTGTCTGCCGTAGAATTTCTGAGAATTCAGATTTTAGCTTTCCCTCGGAAATAATATTTCTGTTTTCTATATCAATGCAGATTCTGTTTAGACCTTCCGTAATTTTCTCAGTCTCTTCATTAGAAATACCAAATTCAAAGGATGGATATAGTTTCTTTAGATCAAAAGTCTGTATAGATGCTGGGGAAGCATTTGCATTTTTAACGAACTCGTCGTAAAACACTTCGAGCCTTTGAAGTTTTGATAAGACTTCAGAGGCTCGATAATTTTGGTATGAATAAAAAGCAGAAAAAGACCCTACAATTAGCACAAAGGCTAGTAGAATAAGTAAATGTGGTCTGCTATGATGTAATTTGATCAATGGATTTGCTAAAAATCAATTCTGCCGACTTGAATGTTTCATTTGCAAATTGCACTATTTCTTCTTCAAGAACTTCATTCAATGCGAATTTAGTTACAATCTCACCAAATTCTTTCCACATAGGCCCAAGATTTTGGCCATAGAAAGTGTAAAAGCCAAAAGCATTCTTTTCCGCAATATCTACATTCTTAGAAAGCACTCTATGAATCATGGCTCCGCCCAAGGCTGACCCCTCTAAAACATACATGGCACCTAAGCACTGAGCAATATTATCTGGTTTTACAAGTCCATCCCAATCTGTAGGAATTTGAATAGCTAATTTTTTTAGATCTTCTATAATTGCATTCAATTTCATCCTTTCATTTAAACGCGAATCAAAGAGTGCGTTCAAATCTGAATTGGCAGAAATTATAGGTTCAAAATGCCTGTGAAGCCAATAATTCTTTAATAGAATCTCTCCGTATTGCTCCAATGTTAAAGCGCCAGACATAATTTCGGCGCCGTAACTGTATTTTTCAGTGTCTTTGTGGGCTTGGGCCGTCTCCTCTTTTAAGCGAGACATGATTAAACTAGGCATAATGTGTAGGTGTAAACGCAATTTTTTGCAATCGCAAAGATAGTCTAAGAAGAATTTTCAAGTCATTCAAAGTCTACTCTGAACGATCAATTAATCGGAAGCCCTCTGAGTGAATGTTCACAATTTCAACATTCGGATCGTCTTTGAAGTACTTGCGGAGTTTTGCGATGTAAACGTCCATGCTTCTTCCGGTGAAATAATTGTCTTCCTTCCAGATTCTCTTCAATGCCTCACTTCTTTTGAGCAAGTCGTTTTTATACATACACAAGAGAGTTAAGAGCTCTCCTTCTTTTGGAGACAGTACAAACGAATTCCCTTTCGGATCAGTTAAATTCCTCAGTTTAGGCTGATAGCTACTCACCCCGATAGTATAATTCGGCTCAATCTTTGGAGCAATGAATTTCCGATTCATTATGGCTTGAATCTTCATCAAGAGGACTTCTGAATCAAACGGCTTGATAATGTAATCATCTGCACCCATGGCAAATCCTCTTACCATATCTTCCTTCAAACTTTTAGCCGTCAGAAATAGGAAAGGAAAGTCTCTGTCTGCGTTTCTCAAATTCTCTGCAAGCGTAAACCCATCCATTTCTGGCATCATTACATCCAGAATGGCCATATCATAATGCCCTTTTCTAAACATGCTCAATCCTTCTTTGCCATCTGTAGCCAAGCTTACATCATGGTTATTCATTCGAAGGTAGTCGGTGAGAATACTGCCAAAATTTGGATCGTCTTCTACTAAAAGAATCTTATACCCTGTGGCGTTTCTGATTGAAAAAACTTTGCTCATACTGTGGGGAGATTTAGGGTAAATAGACTGCCTTGACCAAAAATACTTTTCACTTGAATATTACCTTGGTGCAATTCAATCATACTTTTCACAAATGCCAAACCGAGACCATGGCCTTTGATATTGTGAACATTGCCAGTCTCGGATCTATAAAACTTTTCAAATATTTGTCGCTGAACTTCAGGTTTCATGCCCATGCCTCGATCTTCAACCTCTACGAAAATTTGATCGTTTCGGTTGGTTGTACGGATAAATATTTCTAAATTATTGGGAGAATACTTGATGGCATTATCCACTAAATTTTGAAAAACAGCTTCCATTTGAGAAGGATCAACCTTAATTAGAGATTCTGTTGCTTGAAAATCTACTTCCAATTTTCCTCCTTTCGATTCAATACTTAGCGAAAAACGCTGTATTACTTCTTGCAAAATTTGATGCAAATCTTTTGTGATAAACGTCAATTCTAGCTCATTCTTATCCAACATGGCTAGTCTCAATACTTCTTCCACCTGCTTATTCATTCTATGATTCTCTTGCCGAATCATCTGACTGTACTTCAATAGTCTCTCTGGATCCTTTAAAGCCAACGGATTAGACATGGCGTCAAGGGCAAGAGAAATGGTTGCAATGGGTGTTTTAAATTCGTGCGTCATATTGTTAATGAAGTCTGTTTTCATTTCAGAAAGTCGCTTCTGGTTGAAAGCAATCCGTAGTGTAGCACCGAAGGTAATTACCATAGCTACAGTAAAAAGAGTGCCTATGAGTAAGACGCTCCAGATTGAGCTAAGGAGGTAAGCGGCTTTGGATTCGAAATAGACTCCAATGTATCTTGGCTTTCGAATGATATCTGATTCGAAAATGGGCAATTTAAATTGTACTCTTTTTTCATTGAAACCATCTGAACTTAATTCATCCACCCAACCCTCATCGTACAATCCAAAAACAAACGGAAGCGAAATCCCGTTTTTTACAAGTTCCGTTTTTAAAAGAGTATCCACTTCTGAGATGCTTATTCTCTGCCCTATGGGCTCCTCTCCAGTAAATCCTTCCATTACTATCTGCTGAAAAATACTATCTAGCTGATAAACCTTTCTACTTATACGAATTCCTTGAGGTGTTATAGCTGTTCGAACTACTACCTTTCCTTTACTCGTGAAGTTTGAACCCTTTTCACTAAAACTAGATACTACTTCGAGTCCGTCTATTAATTTTTCATCAAAATTCTCTAGCCGGTTGTCAATGCCCGCAATGTCTGAATGGAAACTGCGTAGACTTACTGAATCCGGACTTGCATATAAATTCTCTTGACCTACGGGAGTCAGTGCATTGCTCGGATCAGATAACAAATCAATCCTATCCAATAATAAATTAGCCCCTTCCCTTTTTTCAAGCTGCCTTGTGAACCTTCCCAAAGATTCTAGAACCTTCGACTCAAATTGCTGTTCTTTAACGACTATGGTCTGACGTAGCCAATACGCCTGCATTCCAATAATACCCAGCAAAGCAAAGG
>CALCFH010000049.1 GCA_937900215.1 uncultured Cryomorphaceae bacterium | reverse complement strand
AAGCCATTCGCGCTTTTGTTTTATCTGAGCTAGATAAGATGAATCTTCCCTATGAAGTAGATGAGGTGGGCAATGTAAAGGTAGAAAAAGCAGCAAGTAGGGGCTATGAGTCGAGATCGGCCATTGCTTTACAGGCGCACTTAGATATGGTGCATCAGAAGAACGCATCCACCTCATTCGACTTTGCCACTCAGGGGATAGAAATGTATGTAGATGGAGACTGGGTTCGGGCGAAAGGAACCACCTTAGGGGCTGACAACGGTCTGGGCGTAGCTGCGATCTTAGCGGTTTTGAGATCCGATACCATAGAGCATCCCGCTCTTCAAGTGCTTTTTACCATAGATGAAGAGACCGGAATGACGGGGGCGAAAGGATTGAAAGAAGGATGGTTAACGGCGCCTTATTTACTGAACTTAGATACCGAAGAAGACGATGAGTTAACCATTGGCTGTGCCGGCGGATTGGATACTTTAATTACCGCCGATCTTTCGCCCATGGAGGCCATTCCATCTGAATTTCAGACTTATGCTTTGGAAGTGAAAGGTTTGTTTGGTGGACATAGCGGAACGGATATTCACTTGGGAAGGGGCAATGCCAATAAGATTCTATTCCGAATCCTCAACGCTCTGTTGGCCCACTCAGAAGTCTACCTTACAGAGGTAGATGGAGGAAGTCTGCGCAATGCCATTCCAAGAGAAGCGAAGTGCGTATTTAGTTTTTCTTCCTTCCACAAAGAAGCGCTTTTGAAATCGATTGAAGAGTGGGAAGCCAGATTAAAGCTGGAGTATTCTGCCACCGATCCTTCTCTGCAATTGGTCTTAACCGAAGTGCGAAGCACAGTAAATTCTATTTCTCACACTCAATCCAGAGCCCTCATTAAAGCCGTAATGGCCTGTTTCAATGGAATTTTTAGAATGAGTCCGAGCGTAGCAGGATTGGTAGAAACCTCTTCGAACCTAGCCCGAATTATATTGAAGGAAGGACAGTTGGATGTTCAGGGACTGCAGCGTTCGTCGGTAGACAGTGCCAAATACGAAGTTTCGGCCAATTTCTCTGCCCCTTTTGAGCTTATAGGAGCTCAAGTAGTGCAAGAAGGCGAGTATCCAGGATGGATTCCAGATCCGAATTCTGATTTAGTGAGTACCATGCATACATTGTACAAAAAGATGTTCAATGAAGAGCCCAAAGTACTGGCCTGTCATGCAGGATTGGAGTGCGGATTAATTGGAAAATCGATGCCGAATACCCAAATGATTTCATTTGGTCCAACCATTCGCAATGCCCATAGTCCAGATGAGTGTGCCCAGATTTCTTCATCGCAGAAATTCTGGAGCTACTTTATTGAAGCCTTGAAAAGCATCAAATAGACAAGAAGTTCTGTAGGAGCTCATAGCCATATTGGGTCATAATACTTTCAGGATGAAACTGCACTCCAAAAAGCTGTTCATCCTGATTTTCTATGCCCATTAAAACCCCTTCGGCATCTTCTGCCACTTTGTTGAAGGCAGAATCTTCTTGTAAGCCCACTGCCCAAGAATGGTAGAGTCCAATGGAAAATTGTTGGGGAAGGCTTTTAAATAGAAGGCTATTTTCTGATTTCCTCTTTAAGGTACCCTGCATACCATGGCGCACCACATCTAGATTGTATAGTCTTTCGTTCTTTAACACAGCCAAGGCTTGCATTCCCAGGCAAACCCCCAGAATAGGACGTTTAAGAGCGTAGTGTTCAAGACAGTCCATAAGCCAACCACTTTCAGCAGGCAAGCCCGGACCAGGGGAGAGAACAAGGTGAGAGAAGTCGAGCTTTTCCCAGCCTTTGTCTCGATTTCTTAAGACCTTCACATCCGCACCTAAACCAATAAAGTAATGATAGAGATTATAGGTGAAAGAGTCGTAATTGTCTACCAAGAATACCTTTTTCAAAGTCTAAGAGTGTGCTGCAAATATGCCTACTTTTCGGTCGTAAACGAATCAATATATGTCTGAAATAATAAACACATCCTTCGCTCCCGCCCCCATTGGACCCTACAGCCAAGCCGTAAAGGCAGGCAACACACTGTATTGCAGCGGTCAGATAGCCTTAGACCCAAGTACTGGGGAGTTGCGAATGGGCACTATAGAAATAGAAACCAGACAAGTATTGGAGAACCTGAAGGCAGTCTTAAATGCCGCTGGAGCAGATATGCAGCATGTTGTAAAGTGCAGCATTTTTTTATCGGATATGAATCAGTTTGCCACGGTAAATGCCATCTATGCCGAATATTTTGGAGCATCTTGTCCGGCAAGAGAAACCGTTGAGGTAGCTTGTCTGCCCAAGAATGTAAATGTTGAGATTAGCGCCATAGCTTTTCTAGACTGAGACAGAAGAAGGTGAAAAGATCTAAATACGGTTGTTGACTTTGGATGCGATGGAGGACAGAAAAGGCAGACCACTTGCCAAGTTTGAAGCAAGAGATCAGACCAAAGAATAGAGGATAGGGCACTGAAAGTGTTGCTCAGAGAGAATCGGTTGAACAATTGAAGACGACCTAAGCAGGGAAGAGAAAGTTAGCGGAAGGCTACAGCCCGACTGACATTAGATAGACCAATGGAGTCTACCCAAAGACAGCTAGCCTCTTCTACGTGGCAGGAATACCCTTCGAATTTCAACTGACTTGCAAAGGATTGGATTCAGAGCTTGTAATCATTGAGGCCAAACCAACGCATGCCTAAGCCAATGCTTAACGGATTACACTACTCAATGTGCAGCATTGCATTCAAAGCGGGTTCTATAGAGTGCGAAGGCTGCCATGCTTGGCGCTGAACGCTGTTCTATTGGGTTGAAAGCCTGAAAGCATTGCACCCATCTCGCGCAAGCTTGGAGCCAACGCATAATCTATTGGCATCAAAGCGTGAAGCATTGCGTACAAAGTGCGAAGCATTGGAGACAAAGAGCGAAGGATTGGAGTCAAAGCCTGCAAGCATTGGAGACAAAGAGCGTTCAGTTGGATTCAAAGCCTGTAAGCATTGCGTTTAAAGCCTGCAAGGATTGAGAACGAAGGCTGTTCCATTCCATTCAAAGAGCGAAGGATTGGGTAGATTGCTTGATAGGGTACAAAGGGCAGGGTGTTTGTTTCTCAATGGTCATTAATGTGTTTATAATCATCTATTTAGGATGAAATAAATGCGGGCCAGCTTTTTCACGTATTTAATAAAGAGTGAAGACATCAGTCCGTTTAAAGGCAGTACAGGGCATATACATAAGTAAAAAGGCCAGAATTCGAGGCAGAAGGGAGGGAAAGGTCTAGTCTAGAAAAGCAGGAAGAGAACAGAATGAAAGAAGTGAAAG
>CALCFH010000048.1 GCA_937900215.1 uncultured Cryomorphaceae bacterium | reverse complement strand
GGTGATGTCTTGGGCGTGGTCAACGTCCAGGGCCTGCACCATCTCGATGCCGAAGCCGGAGACTTCCCCTTCCACTTGCCAGCAGCAGATTTGCAGCACCAAGCACCTATGCGCTGCTGAAGGCGAATTTGTGTCGGGCAAGCGTTGTCTCACCCCCTCCACGACCGTGAATTGTCCAAACCAAGATTGAATCCAAAACCTCATACTTCTAGCCCTTTGGACGGGCTGCCATGGGTATTAGCATTCGGAAGCCGTACGCTTACGGATCTGCAAAACGGTTTCGTAAGACCGTTCTGGCTTACAGCAGGAGTACAAGGGCCTTGCATTCAGAAGCCTCTACAACCTCATCGCTCACCTGTAGAGGCCTGACTAACGCACCCACAGACGGCTCTTACTGCATAGCACGCATTGCAATACGCTACATCGACGCTTTGCTACAGCAATACCCAAAACGCATTCGCAGCTTCTTCTACAATGAGCCACCAAAGGAGTCCGCTTGTCGCCATTGCAGCTGCGGTCCTTTTGGCCGTGGCCCTTCTCTATCTGAATGCAGCAAAATCTAAGAGTGAAAATTCAAAAAAATATATTGACTACCAGCTCCAAGCGATGAAGAACCACGATGAGCAGTATGGAGAAGATATGAATAAATGGGGAGAGGCGGCTTTTGCTGAATCGACAAGGCAGTTCAAGGAGCATCAATGCCTTGATAGGTATATGGAGGAGAATTATCCTTTTGCCCAGGCTCTAACAGCTTGCAAGCAGGAAGCCCTATTGCCTTAAGCTCCAGGAATTAAAATGGATTAGAAGCTTGCGCTGGTTTCGCTCCGTAACCAATCGACAAGAGTCTTACCGAAATTCCGCCAGTTGTTCCGTATCTCAGATTGGATGGGCAAATATTTACTAACATCTCCCATATGCTTGTGGTTACCACTCCGCCGCCATGGGACTGGCTCCACTTATAGGTAATCATTCCATTCTTTAACGTAAAGCTGTTTCCGTTCCGATAAATACACTGCTCATCTTTTTGTCTGTTGTC
>CALCFH010000047.1 GCA_937900215.1 uncultured Cryomorphaceae bacterium | reverse complement strand
GGTTTGGTGTTCAATTTTTCAGAATCACTAGAAGATCAAGCTAAATCGATTCAAAGGGCTGAATCCATACTTAGTAATTCTACCAGTAGTGATTGGAAACAGAAAAGGAAACAGATGCTTTCAGATAGAATTGACCTTACAGCATTTTTAGTTTGGGTAGTTGAAGGATATCCAGATACTCAGGATCAATTGTTCTCCGACAGCCAGATTCAGTCTAAATTTAAAGGTTAAGCATCGTTGAGTTTAAACGATGTAAACGGTGCGAGGATTACTAACTTTGGCGTAAGAACCAAGCGTTTTCTATGCTTAACAGGCACTCTCGTCTCTTAATTCTTTTTCTGACCTACGACATCGTAATGATTGCAGTTTCGTTTCTGCTTTCTATGTATATCAAGTACCAGACATTAGAGACAGATAAATATTATTTGGTACTACCTATCATCGTGGTTTCATGGGTTTTGGTGGTCATCATGTTCACTGAGGAGAATTTTCTATTCAGGGAGTCCTTCTTCGAAAGAGTCAAGAACGAACTCTTAGACTTTCTTCTTTTCGCTGGAATCGTGTCGTTTACCCTTCTGTTTCTTGAATTGAATCTTTATTCCAGAATAATGGTTTTTGGGACCATTGGTGGTTTTTTTATTCTGCGTAACGTAGGATACCTTTTGCTCCATCGCTATTTGCGATACACTAGGATGAAGGGGCGTCATGTTACAAAGTTGTTGGTTTTGGGAGCAGGAAGAATTGGAGCTAAACTGTCAAACTATGCTGGATCAAAGGGGAATTTCGGGTATAGTATCATCGGATTTCTTGATGATGCCCCCGATACTGCAGATGTTCCTAGAGATAAAATTCTTGGACCGCTTGGTGATCTTGATAAGGTTCTGAAAAGTCGCTCAATCGATGAAATAATAATTGCACTCCCATTCTCTGCCGATGTTGAAATTGTTAAAGCGCTGGAAATGGCAGATTTTCATGGTTTACGAAGCCGAATCATTCCTGACTACTATCGCCTTTTTGAGCGCAGTTTCAAAACATCACAGTTGGGAGAATTACCAATGATTAATGTAAGGCAGATACCTCTCGACAACATATTTCATTCTTGGTTGAAGCGAATGTTCGATATCGTTTTTTCGACACTCGTGCTGGTTATTCTTTCACCCGTTTTGTTTGTAATTGCAATGCTAATAATCATGGACGCCAAAGGTCCTGTCTTTTACAAGCCCGTGCGCGTAGGTAAGGGTGGTCAGCAATTTACCTGTCTTAAATTCCGAACCATGGTTGTGACCGAAGATCCACTGAATAACAACAAGAGTACAACAAAAGGGGATGACCGGATTACACGTATTGGTAGATTTCTACGGAAATATAATCTAGATGAGCTTCCTCAATTCTGGAATGTTTTGGAGAACAGTATGAGTGTCGTTGGACCACGACCTCATAGGACGTTTCTTAACAACCAGATGCAGGAGAAGGTTGACGGCTACATGGTTCGTCATTACATTAAACCAGGTATAACAGGGTGGGCTCAAATTAATGGATGGCGAGGTCCAACAGAAACAGAGGAACAACGAACGCAACGAACAAAACACGACTTATGGTATATAGAACATTGGTCGTTTTGGCTTGACATTGAGATTATTCTGAGGACCATTCTTGATCGTAACGCAAGAAAAAACGCTTTTTAATAATGTCCAGTAACATAAAGCTCGTTTTACTGGCTTTAACAGTATCGCTCTCAGTGCATTCACAGGAAGTGCCATACCATATAAGCAATGTAGAGGTGTATGAGTTTATCGATGAACTCGCCTCGGTAAAAGCCATTGAGGTGAACAATGCGGTTAGGCCATTAAGCAGAAAGTACATTTCTAGTCTTTTGCAACAAGCCGTAGTGAACGATTCGCTACTTAACAAACGCCAAAAGAAAGAGCTTGCCTTTTATAGGCAAGAGTTTGTTAAAGAGACAGACGAATACCAAGGGTTGGATTTCCTAGGTAAAGGGTTGAAGTCCGGAAAAGTATTTCCGCTAAGAAATAGAAAGAAGCGAATAGACTTATTCAACTATAAAGATTCTGTTTTCGGCATAACCGTAAACCCAATTGTAGGAGGTACTGGATATATTTCAGGCAATAAATATTATTACAGACGGCAAGTAGGTGCCAGAATATTCGGTAACGTCACAAAACACGTTGCATTTTATGGCGAGTTGCGGGATTATTCGGAGACTATGCCGTTTTCAAACGAGCAATTTCTGAATCAAGAATTGGGTGCCAATTACAAGAAAAATAATGAGTTTAGTGAAGCAAGAGGAGGTCTTATTGGATCTTTCAAATGGGCTTCGATTGGCTTAGTCAAAGATCATATAGCGTGGGGAACGGCATATAATGGGTCCAATATATTTTCTGGCCGGACGCCATCAGTACCGATGATCAAGTTGAATTTGAGCCCGAATAAATGGTTCTCATTTGATTACATACATGCATGGTTGGTATCTGATGTGCTCGATTCTGCCGCATCGTACACTACCGGCACAGTGGATAGAGAAGTGATGAGATCGAAATTCCTTGCAGCCAACATGTACACCGTAAGACCAGTTAAAGGGCTACATTTTTCATTGGGAAATAGCGTGGTATATGCTGATAAATTCAATCCAGTATATCTCATCCCGTTTTTGTTTTATAAATCGGCAGATCATACGTTCAACAGCACAGGTGCGGGTAATAATTTTAGAGGACAGAACTCGCAGATGTTCCTCAACGTAGTTTCTAGACAGATTAAGTATTTAGAGCTCTACACAAGTCTTTTCATAGATGAACTTAGGCTCAGTACTATTGCTGACAAGAAGAATTCAAGGAATCATTTCAGTTGGAAGATTGGAACGAGATTCACGGCTCCTGGCAATGTTAATCTGAGCCTTATTGTCGAGTATACGCGTACCAATCCTATTGCATTCAGGCATTTTGTATCCACTACCACGTTTGAGTCAAATGGTTATGGTCTAGGGCATTATTTAGGTGACAATGCAGAGGAAGTGCATGTAACACTTTTGTACAAGCCGATTAGCAGGCTCGCAATCAGAATAGGGTTGAATGTCGTACGAAAAGGCGAGTCTTACCCTTACAATAGTGGAAGCGATGGGTCTGGTCTGCCTTTCATTGTTGATGAACAAGTAAGACGCTATGATGGAACCTTAGCAGTGAGCTACTCTGTCGCCCATGACCTTAAGGTTGCAGTGAAATATCAGTATCTGAACGAGTTTGGTCCTGAAGCGTATGCTTATCTACCGCAGGTTTATGGAAGAAACGGCCCACATCACCTTAGTCTCAGCGTTAGTATAGGTTATTGATTTAGCGTTTGAACTTGGATCGGATTTTTCCGGTAATTCCCTTCTCCTCGTTTTCAGAAGAGTAGTAGCCGTATCCGTAACCATATCCATAACCATATCCTCTAGCACCTAATTTGATTGCATTAAGAACCAATGACACATTCTTAATCTTGCCAGCGTGATAAAGGTTATTTAGATAGTCTAGATTCGACTTCATGGTGAAGTTCTGACGGACAATATATATCGAAGTGCCAGCATACTCAGCAAGAATCAAGCTATCTGTTACTAAAGCCAAAGGAGGAGTATCGAGTATGATTGAGTCATACTTTTGCGCTAATTCTTCTAGTATTTTAGGTAGCGTTTCTCCAAGAATAAGCTCAGATGGGTTTGGCGGTATTGGACCAGCTACAATTACATCAAGATTTTCAATTGGCGTCTTCGTGATTACCTCATCAACTGTATTAATGCCTGCTAAGCACGAACTCATGCCTTTATCATTGGCTTGACCAAAATATTGAGCTAGTTTAGGTTTTCTTAAGTCAAGACCTAACAATATAGTTTTCTTGCCTCCTAAGGCAATTACCCCCGCAAGATTCATAGAACAGAAGGATTTTCCTTCAGATCCAACGGAAGAAGTAATTAGTATGACCTTCTTAAGAGTTGTATTTTCTTCAGCAGAATTTACGTTTCCTTGCATGAATTGTAGGTTCGTTCTAATCGACCTGAACGACTCAGAAACTGGAGAATTCGTGTTGGTTGATACAACTAGCTCTCCCTTTTTCTGCGACAAAGGAATCATACCAACAAGTGGTATGTCTGTAACTCTAGAGAGGTCGTCCTTATCCTTAATCTTGGTATCGAGAACTTCAGACACAATAATAACAAAAACCGGAAGTACCATGCTTAGTATGAAGGCCAGTCCGTAAGCCAAAGGGGCCTTTGGTGCTACAGGTAGCTTGGAGCTTTGTGATTTGTCCAATACCATGTT
>CALCFH010000046.1 GCA_937900215.1 uncultured Cryomorphaceae bacterium | reverse complement strand
AGATGGATGGAAGCTTTCAAATACCGTAGAAGGAAATTTTAATGGAATACGCTACTACGGATTTCCAGAAGGCAGTTGCTCTTTGGATAGCACTATGCAGAATGAAGCTATTCAACAGCGATATACCCAATTTGGTTGGAAGGGAGGCTACAATAGAATAAAAAATGCGGAGAATAAATCCGCGTTCAATGGTCTAGGAGCAGGCTATTATCATTTCTTTGATCGTTTTGGCAATTCAGAAAATCAGATGGAAGTTTCGGCAGACGGACAAGTGAATCTGAGTGGTAGTTTACTTGAATTAGGATTGAATATAGAGCACTTTGCCACTCAATTCGACTCTATTTCCGCAATAAGTCAGAGCTACACTCAGCTGCGTCTCGAACCAAGATTGGCCTCTCAATGGCAAGATTTTAAATTTGAGCTTGGATTGAACCTAGGATACAACGGCTACACTATACCAATAAAAGGAGGATCAGACGGAAGCTTCTTTGTTTTGCCCGCATTCTCGGCCAATTACACCTTCGTTCCCTCCTATCTATCTGCCTTTGCCCAATGGAACGGAAGAATAGACAATACCTCCTATTCTGAGTTGAGTGCTTTAAATCCATATATATACCCGAGTATTCAACAGAATGCCTCGAAGTACAATACATTCGAATTGGGACTAAAAGGAAGAGTTACTCAGAAATTGGCTTTTCAACTATCTGCATCGTATGAATTAGTAGACGGATTGCCCCTCTTCTATAGAGATCCATACTATGCCGATAGCACAGGAACACCCGGTTTTAGCGTCCTTTATGACAATGCCGATTTATTGAAACTAAGAGGCGAATTGGGTTATCTTTCTGAAACTTGGAATTTCAAAGCGAATGTTGAGTTCATTCACTACAGTATGGATCGTCTAGAAGCCCCCTTCCACCTTCCTAGCTTTACAGCAGAGTTTTCGGGTAATTATCCAATCAATAAAAAATTGCGAGCAGGAGCAAGAGCAAATTATGTGGGGAGTAGAACTGCTTTTCAGTCTGAATTAAACACCAGCCTTGAATCAGAGCTCAAGGGCTTTTTTGATTTAGGAATTGAGGCTACCTATGCGTATAATGATTACTTGGGTGCCACCTTATTTTTCGACAATCTACTGGCCCAACGGTACCAACTTTGGTTGGGTTATCCAGTGGTTGGATTTCAAGCCGGATTGCAACTTTCGTATCGCTTTTAAAGTAGAATGTGGATAAAGTGTTAACAAGCCCTAAATATGTAGCATTCAAGATACTTCTATACCCGTTTTAATGGATTATTTTTGGCTGTTATCATAAGAATTACAGCATTCAATGAGTGATCAAGAAAAGGAATACGGTGCCAGTAGTATCCAAGTTTTAGAGGGACTAGAAGCCGTAAGAAAAAGACCCGCAATGTACATTGGTGACATTGGCGTAAAAGGTTTACATCATTTGGTTTATGAGGTAGTTGACAACTCCATAGACGAAGCCTTGGCAGGGCATTGTAAAAACATCTTTGTTACTATAAATGAAGACAATAGTATAACAGTTAAAGATGATGGTAGAGGCATACCTACAGAAATCCACGAAAAGGAAAAAAGATCTGCCCTAGAAGTTGTTATGACCGTTCTCCACGCAGGAGGTAAGTTCGATAAAGACAGCTATAAAGTATCTGGAGGTCTTCACGGTGTGGGTGTTTCGTGTGTGAATGCATTGTCTAAAGACTTAAAGGTGGAAGTGCATAGAAACGGCACTTTGCATATGCAAGAATATCAGTGTGGCGCGCCTCTTTACCCTGTAAAAGAGGTGGGTAAAAGTGATTACCGCGGCACCATAGTTACTTTCAAACCAGACGACACTATTTTTCAGGAAACTGTTTACCAATACGGTATCCTAGAAGCCCGTATGCGGGAGCTTTCCTTCCTAAATAAAGGCATTGCTATTTCTCTTACTGACCTTAGGGAGGTGGATGAAAATGGTGTGGCTTTTTCCAATCGCTTTTTTAGCGAAGGTGGATTGAAAGAATTCGTTGAATTCATAGATGCCACTCGAGAAAAACTGATCTCGAATGTTATTTATATGGAAGGAGAAAAGGCCAACATTCCTGTAGAAGTAGCCATGCATTACAATTCTACTTACACAGAGAATATTCATAGCTACGTTAACAATATTAACACCCACGAAGGAGGAACGCACTTAACCGGTTTTCGACGGGCTCTTACTCGTACCTTAAAGAAGTATGCAGATGAAAGCGGATTGTTGGCAAAGGAAAAAGTAGAAGTTGCTGGAGATGACTTCCGCGAAGGTCTTACCGCAGTGATTTCGGTTAAGGTGATGGAACCTCAATTTGAAGGTCAGACTAAAACCAAACTTGGAAACAATGAAGTTTCTGGAGCCGTAGACCAACTTGTTGGCGAAATGCTTACCCATTTCCTCGAGGAAAATCCAGCCGAGGCAAAAATGATTGTGCAAAAGGTGGTTCTCGCCGCCCGAGCCCGAATTGCAGCGCGCAAAGCCAGAGAAATGGTTCAGCGTAAAAATGTTCTTCAAGGAGGTGGACTGCCAGGAAAATTAAGTGATTGTTCTGAAACAGATCCTGCTATCTGTGAGATTTTCTTAGTTGAGGGAGATTCTGCAGGAGGTACTGCCAAGCAAGGTAGAGATAGAAATTTTCAGGCTATTCTTCCTTTGAGAGGTAAAATTCTCAATGTAGAAAAGGCCATGCAACACAAAGTGTTTGAAAATGAAGAAATCCGTAATATCTATACAGCTCTTGGCGTAACCATTGGTACAGAAGAAGATTCCAAAGCCTTGAATATATCTAAGTTGAGATACCATAAGGTGGTAATCATGTGTGATGCCGATGTGGATGGTAGTCATATTTCGACCCTTATTTTGACCTTCTTCTTCAGATATATGAAGGAATTGGTAGAACAAGGCCATATTTTTATTGCGCAACCTCCCCTTTACTTAGTTAAAAAAGGTGGAAAACAAGAATATGCTTGGAATGATCTTCAACGCGATGTTTTAATAAAACAGTTGGGTGGGGAAAAAGAATCTGGAGTTGGTGTACAGAGATACAAAGGTCTTGGAGAAATGAACGCAGAACAACTTTGGGATACTACAATGAATCCTGAAGAGAGAACATTTAGACGTATTACCATTGATAGTGCAGCAGAGGCAGACAGAGTATTTAGCATGCTCATGGGCGATGATGTGCCTCCTAGAAGGGATTTTATAGAACGAAATGCTAAGTATGCTAAGATCGATACCTAGAGGTCTTGTTTTGATCATTAAGAGCGCCAACTAGGCGCTCTTTTTGTTTGAAGAATCTTGAACTGCAATCTCTTTAGTGAAAGAATTCTGTTCGAAAACTAATTAATTTTCCAACTTTATTCCTTCCGTCTTCTACATTACTCTATTTCAACTTTATACATTACTGAAAATCATAGATTAGATATAATTAAAATCAAACCCTTTTGAAAAAACTAAATTCTATCAACTTAATCGCAATAATTATTGGATTAGTCAGCATCTTTTTTGGAGTATTTAATTTTATAATCGGCGGTGAAGGCATTGATCTAATCTTCTCTCTATTCATCGGAACTTCCCTTACCGGTACGGGATATATTAATTTGAAAGAATTACAAAAAAAGGAAGGAGGAAGGAAGGAATAAGCTTGAGTTAATGTATCAATGAGTGAATAGATCTCTCTTAAATCAGTTATAGTTTCAAACAAGAATTTCGAAAAAGAGACATTTTTATCATCGCTTAATTAGAAAACTTTTCTTTTACTGCAGTAGGCTATAAGATTTTACGCCGAAAATAGTGCTGCGAAGTCATGAACCTACCTGCCTTGCCTGTCAAGCATTTATTTATAAAAAAACCCCAACAGCTTTCGCTATGGGGCTTTTCAGCGGAGAGAGAGGGATTCGAACCCCCGGAGGTTTGACCCTCAACGGTTTTCAAGACCGCCGCAATCGACCACTCTGCCATCTCTCCGCGGCGAAAATACAATGCCTTTCTTTTATGAACCAAGAAAATTTTATTTTTATATAAAGTTCTCATAATAGCATTGTTAAACCCTAATTCAGGCTTTATACCTATACATCCGCTTTAGCTTGAGTGCTCTATTTTGGATTTATATTGCGAGAAATCACAACTCTTGCCTACTTTCTTTCGTTATTTTGTTGTCATCTCTGCTTAGTTTCACCTCCTGAAAAAAAATATGTATGCTTATTAGACTTCTACTTTTCTCCTTGCTTTTACCAGTCATTGGATTTTCTGCAAAAGAGCCAAGGGTGTTTATTCATTAT
>CALCFH010000045.1 GCA_937900215.1 uncultured Cryomorphaceae bacterium | reverse complement strand
GTCCGTTGCCACCCACTCTAGAAACTCCGGATGCAGCTCCAAAATAGATGCGGCCACCTTCATTTCATCTGAAAATTTATGTTCCGCCCATTGACAGAAAAGGGATTTTTGTACATTCTTCAGTCTGCGCATTTTTTTCTCCGTTGCCAAATGTAATGTATTGAATTTATTCGTTATTTATTTATACATCACAATTATTTGGACTTACAATAGAGAAATTGATGCGCAACCCCTTTAACTCAACGGTTCTATTTTGGGATGGAATCTAGTTAGGGTCTAGCCGAAATCCCTTTAACTTTATCCTTTTTGACAAATCGTGACCAGACAATAGCAGCGCAAACCCTTTTTGGAGCATGGCGCTGGTTAAGTAGTATTGGTTTTGACGTGAAAATGATGAATTTTAAGAATTTGGACGCAAGGATTCTATTGGTCTGTTAGGCTCCAATTTATTTAAGCAGCTTTTAAGGCGTTTTTCTTGCTTATACGACAAATCAAACGCAAATTGTGGAACACTGCCACTGCTTTTAATTCCTCGGTCACAGCATCGATACCCCGCCTAGAAAAGCGGTCTTTGCCGAAATCTCGCTTCAAAACAGCCATCGTCGATTCTGCCATAGATCTTTTGTTTCTAGCTTTTAGATTTCTTTTTGAATTCCAGTCATCGACCGGAGTAATCTTTTTACCTTTGGAACCACTAAAGCTAACAAGGTCAATTCCAAGGCCTTCTAGACTAGCCAGGTTATCCGTGGATGCATAGCCATCATCAAAGGAGACAAGCTTCGGAACGACATTCGAAGAATTGATGCTGGCCTCAATCATTTTAGTTGCCATAGAACTGTCGGAAGCCGCTCCTTGCGGGACTTCTAGGGCTAAGATAAAGCCGTTAAGAGACCTAGCAACTTGAGGTTTATACCCAAAGACAACCGGCGTCTTTCCTTTGGAAATCATCTCAGCGTCTGGGTCAGATATGCCGAGAACCTTTTCTTTCGGAGAAACTTTTCCTCCTTGCAGGACTCTTTTTTTAGCATTTTTAGCACAAAGCTCCACATTGTAAAGATCAACTTTCATTTGCTCAATAATGCCTTCTTGGTGCAGCTTTACGCTAGGGCGAATATCTTCAGTTACATGCTTTACACAAAGGCGCAGCATCGCTTTATTTAGGTGCTGTAAGGTCTTTTTTGAGTTTTTTAAAATCTTTCTGTACTCTTTTTTTCTCTTCTTTTCAGCACCCTTTGAGCCCATACCCAGGGCAATTGCCTTGGATGACGACTCGATTTGCTTGAGAAGGAGCGGCACTTCTTTGGGAATGTTTACCATCAATTGCCCCTTCCTTAGATTAAGGAAACTATCCATGATTCTTGAAAAAAGTGCTAAGATCGTTTTAGACTCAGTGGGCCAAGTAGAGTTAGCGTCTACTCTAGTAGAATCCACATAAACCTCTTGCATGGTGTCTAGGTCTTTTTTTTTTGCCATAGTGACCGTTGCTGCCAGCAGCGCATCGTGAGTTTCTGGGCTCAGACAATTTAGATTATCAACAATTGTACTCGCTCCAGGCGTCTTATCATAGCCCAGCAGTGCCAAAACATAATCTAGTGTTTTTGAATCTTGAATAAAATTTTGGCTTTGTTCAGATTTAATATTACCTAGGTATGCCCTCACAAGAAAGAAAACAAAAACTGCTTCAGGTCGCATGCGCTGCTTAGTTCGTAGCATTTTTTGAGACTCAGATTCAATGTCATTAGCAGGAAATAGCGAGGCTTGATTCTTCTTTAATCCTCGTCTCTCCTCCCATTCAGCGTCCATTTGCCTCACTTTTTTCTTTTCCAAAGCCATAGCGTCCTGATCTTGAACAATCAAGTCAGCCAAATGGCTGGAATTTCGAATCATCTCGATTCCAAGAAGTAAAGTATCGCCAAAATCTGTAGCCGGCAATTCATGGAACAAGCGTCTCTGAACAGGGGGAGGAGTAAAGCTAAGCATATATTTTATCCAAATTGTTTCAAAAATGTCTGAATTTTACTGACAATTATCACATAGCAGGCTCGAAAGCGCACTCACTATTTGGATTTTAATTTCGGCTAGACCCTAGTTACTGAGCCAGACAAGTTTGAATCACCAGAAAACTACTCCGTAGACAGAATGCTCGCCCGTATTCGAGAAAACTCGTTGAACAGCTCAATACAAGTTCTCCTAAGTGGAGCCGAGACAAAATCCGTCAAAAAGCTGAGAGGCAGAAGGTCTGTGAAAAACGTTCACCGAAAGCCTACTGACGCGGCTGCGGCATAGGATTCAGGCTTAGAAAAGCTTGCATAAGAAGGAGTTGAGCAAATCCTATTATGTATTAGACAGGAAAAATCTGTTAATAAAAAGATTCTAGCTGTTTTAAACTT
>CALCFH010000044.1 GCA_937900215.1 uncultured Cryomorphaceae bacterium | reverse complement strand
AATACCCGCCAATGGCTATTGATGCATAAAAAGCACATCCAACATCATTTCAGTCAGTTTTCTGTTCAGTTCTAAAGCCAAAAGTCGCTCTTTGTTCTATTCATTGGGCGCACCTACAAATAAGATATTGCAAAGGCCTTCATAGCCTTGGAAGTAGCCTACTTCATCTTTGCGCAAATAAGACTCATTAAAGCCCATTATTATTAGATCTGCTTCGGCACTGGTTTGCTTTACTAGATCGCGCTTTCTTTGTTCGGCGCTCATCTTAATGAGTTTCAAGTTGGATGCGGATACGGGTAATCTTCCAGATACAATGAGCTGATCTAATTTCTCCCTTTGTTCGTCGAATTCTGTTTCACTGAACGCGGCAAATACCTTGATCTGTCCTTGATGCCAATCGTTGTGGCCAATGATAATATACCCTAGTACAATGGTTAAATTGGCGTTCTGCAAATCACGGGCGGTAATCCAAACATGCACATCGCGTTGAAAGCCGAATCCTTTTTTACTGGTTCTGAGAAGACATAAATCGAATTTAGCTGCACGTATTAAACCAATGTTTTCTATAATGCGCTGGAGGTTTTCAGTCTGCTCGTCGGTATATTCAAACAAGATCATATTATTGTCTTGACCTGAGATTCCAGGTAGCTGCACGAGCTGGGCAATGGCACTGGTATAGCTCGGACTTATGAGGGTATCAATGTAGAAATTCGACTTAGAAACATTGCTCATCTTTATCAGCCTTTTGAGATCCTTTTCGGCCAACATTTGAGTATCCTTGTTGAAATATCCATTGATTAGGTGGATGTAGGTTCCGAATCCGTATTTGTGGCTTATCCACTTAAGCGTATTAAAGAGAGCCAAGCTTTGGAAGGAATTCTGAGACAAACAAATAATGGCGGGTCTCCAGCTTTCTGTGCTTTGTGCCTTCTCTGCTTTCTGAAGGAAGACCAGCATTCTACGCGTAAATTGAGTAATAACCCCTTGAAACATCACTGCAATGCCCTCTTTCTTATTGCTTGTGAAGGTTATAGCAAAGTAATTTATCACCATAAATAATATGGCAAGAAAGGCATAGAGTGAATTCATCTGGAACATCAGATAAAAGCAGAGAACACCACCAAACAAAGAGATATACCACTTGCTGCGGAAGGTAGGTCTGTAGGCCGGGTCGCCTGAGAAGTGTTGGAAGAAAGAAATAAGACATAAGGAGCCATAGGTTACCATAAAAAACATGGAGATAATCTCTGCCACAAAGTTCACATCGCCAATGGCCACAAATACCAAGGCCAATAAGGCAGTAAGTATGCTTGCGTTAAAGGGCTCGTTTTGCTTGCCCTTTCCCTTGCTTACCAATTCGGTTAAGCGAGCCGGTGCGGGAAATACCTTATCTCTTGCCATGGCTTGCAATGTTCTGGGAGCTACCAAAAAAGAACCCAAGGCGCTGCTAATGGTTGCTGCGGCCAAACCGATAGGTATAATCGGTCCCCAAATGGCAATTGAACCCATGATAAGCTGATCGTCGTTTAGATCGGTTGGACTGGCAGAGGAGGCTAGTTTGTACGCAATGGCTACATACACCAGCATACCTACTATTGTAGCACTTAAGGTTCCCAATGGAATGGATTTACTCGGATCTTTCAAGT
>CALCFH010000043.1 GCA_937900215.1 uncultured Cryomorphaceae bacterium | reverse complement strand
GTAAAATTGACAATCCAGCTCTTATGATTTGGAATGGTGAGAAGGTTACGCGTACAATGGTACTGAATCCAAAAGTTGTTCGAAATTTAGACGCCTATATAGACCAGTTTCAGGAGTATTTGTAGGCTCACAATACTTCCCAGAATTAAGATCTGTAGCGAAGTTGAAATGAGCAAGGATTTAAAGAGAGGTCAAAGACATATAATCCGAAGTGTGGTGTCGCAAGATTTGAATGCAAAAGTGGCAATAGATTGCTTAGATAAGGTTTAACAGAATAGTGTAGAATGAAAAACTATCTATTGCACAGAAATTTGACTCAAGTCTGATTTAGACAAGATATTCATTGCAGAATGATATCCATTCTCAAAAGCCTTGTGGGCAAACTGACTGTCTAGTAATGGAATTCCCAGCATATTGTCGGGTTCAATGCAAAGTTGGGCCTTTTTATAATCTTGATTTTGGCGTGCGCCCAGTTCAAAAATGCGTTGGGCAATGTCTAAAAGATTCTTCAGCTCACTGCATTTGCCTTCAGGGGTAGCATTTACGGCTATAGAGAAAGCGCATCGGTCTAAAATTGGCGAGATGGGTAGGTTGTCGAATAATCCTCCATCTACATAAAGCGTATCATCTAATTCTACTGGAGCAAACAGAATGGGCAAGCAACTGGAAGCAGTCAGTAATTTGGCCAAAGGACCTTTTTCGAAGTAGTGTATTTTTCCAGCCTTTAAGTCAGAAACAGCCACAATTAATGGCTTTGGGAGGTCTTCTATTCGTTTGTATTTCAACTCTGAATTCAAGAAAGTTTCGAGTTTACTGAGGTCTAAAAATCCTTTTTTAGGGATGTGCACTTTAGCGAAATCAAAAATTCCCTTTTTAAAGAAAAGATCAATGACCTCTTCAGGTGTCCGGCCAGTGCACAAAAAGGCACCCACCAAAGCGCCTGCACTGGTTCCAGAAATAATTTCAGGCTCGAGATTGTATTCTAACAGTGCTTTGTAGACTCCTAAGTGAGCCAATCCTCGAACTCCTCCACCGCTCAATGCCAGTCCAACTGAAAACTCCGAATTAACCATTTGTCCTTATTTTTTCCTCATATAAATCTGGGCAGGCGAGCCGCTCAGATCAAAGTGCTCTCTAAGTTGACGTTCTAAGAAACGCTTGTATGAATCTTTGACATACTGAGGCAAATTTGCAAAAAATACAAACTGAGGATATGAGGTAGGAAGCTGAGTTATGTATTTTATTTTTACATACTTACCCTTCAAAGCTGGAGGTGGATTGCTTTCAATAATAGGGAGCATTACCTCGTTAAGGCGAGAAGTAGGAATGCGCTGTTTTCTTCTTTGGTAAATGGCCATGGCCTCTTCAAGTGTCTTCAGGAGGCGCTGCTTATTCAGTGCAGAAACAAAGAAAATGGGAATGTCCATTGCGGGGGCAATGCGTTCTTCTATTGTTTTTTGGAAATGAACGTGTGTTTGATGATCTTTTTCAACAAGATCCCATTTATTTACCAGAATGATTATGCCCTTGTTGTTCTTTTCTGCAAGGTGGAATATGCTTAGATCTTGCGCCTCAATTCCTTGGGTAGCATCTAATATTAAGAAACAAACATCAGCACTTTCAATGGCACGAATGGAGCGCATTACAGAGTAGAATTCTAGGTTCTCATGCACCTTGGTTCTCTTTCGTACTCCAGCAGTATCAACTAAAATAAAGTCATGTCCAAACATCTGATAGCGAGTGTGAACAGAATCTCGTGTAGTACCGGCAATTTCTGTAACAATATTTCTATTGTCGCCAGTTAGAGCGTTTATAAAGGAAGATTTGCCCACATTCGGTCTTCCGATAATAGCAAAGCGTGGCAAGCCTTCCTCCTCATCAACCCACTCAAGATCGGGTAATTCGCTTACAACTTTATCCAGCAATTCTCCCGTACCACTTCCGTTGGATGAAGAAATAGGAAAGAGTTCATCAAAGCCAAGCGCATAAAATTCGGTTGCGTCAAGGTGCTTATCGGTTGTATCAACCTTATTGACAACGAGGTAAATGGGTTTAGACGATTTTCTGAGAAGAAGCGCTATTTCTTCATCGGTAGAATGAATGCCCTCGTGTGCATCCACCACAAAGAGAATAGCAGAAGACTCGTCTACAGCAAGTTGTACTTGACGCCTTATTTCACTTTCAAAAATATCATCGCTTCCAACTGAATAGCCGCCCGTATCGATAATTGAAAACTCTCTTCCATTCCAATCGCTTTTACCATAATGGCGGTCGCGGGTTACGCCTGGCGTACTGTCTACAATGGCCTCTCTTTTCTGAACTAATCGATTGAAAAGGGTTGATTTCCCTACATTGGGTCTGCCAACAATGGCAAGAATATTACTCATAAAATAGCGCTCTTGTTATGAATTATAACCGAAGTTTTTTAGTTGTCTTTCATTTTGCCTCCAGTCTTTGTTGACCTTAACAAAGAGTTCAAGAAAGGTAGGTTTACCAAAGAAGGCATCTAATTCTTTTCTTGAATGTCTCCCCAAATTACTGAGGGATTGACCTTTATGGCCTATTATGATTCCCTTTTGAGAATCTCGTGCCACATAAATTATGGCCCGAATATGTATTCTATGTCCCTCATCTTTAAAAGTATCAATTCCCACCTCGCAGGAGTAAGGAACCTCTTTGTCGTACTGAATGAGAATTTTTTCGCGAATAATTTCGGAGGCAAAAAAGCGTTCACTCCGATCGGTAAGGGTTTCTTTATCGAAATAGGGAGGCGCTTCAGGTACTAATTCAATGAGGCGTTGCAACAGGTATTCTGTTTGGAAATTCTTGAGGGCAGAGATGGGAATAATCTCGGCATTTGGAAATTCAGCAATCCAATATTGATTGTATTCTTCGAGTTCTTGTTGCGAAATCGCGTCGATTTTGTTCAGTGCAATGATCAAAGGCGCGCTATGATTTCGGATGCGATCTAAAATTTTTCCGTCTTTGAGGGTTTTTTCACCCGCTTCCACAACGTATAGAAGAACATCTGCATCTTCGAAAGAGGCATTCACAAAGCCCATCATTTTTTCTTGAAGAGAGTAGGATGGGATGATAACACCCGGAGTATCTGAAAATACAATTTGATGATTATCACCATTTAAGATACCAAAAATACGATGTCTAGTAGTTTGAGCTTTTGAAGTTATTATACTTAAACGCTGACCTACAAGCGCATTCATAAGGGTTGATTTACCCACATTGGGGTTGCCAATAATATTTACGAAGCCCGATTTCATAAATGCAAAGGTCGGTATTTGTGGGATTGATTAAACATTGTATATTTGCAGTCCCGTTACACAAGGGCTCTTGCAAGAGAGAAAAATACATCGCGGGGTGGAGCAGTTGGTAGCTCGTCGGGCTCATAACCCGAAGGTCATAGGTTCGAGTCCTGTCCCCGCTACTAGAAAACCGAAACGAAAGTTTCGGTTTTTTTTGTCCCTTAAATACCCAGTGCGTGTTTCACCATCGAGTAGAAGAAAGACAACAGAAAGGCCATTCCTTTTAAATCAATCCACTTAAAATCCAAGATTCACAAAAAGCAGAAAAGAATGAATTTCAACGAAATTGAGTTTCTTTTCCAAGTATTTCGTCAAGGTTGTGCGGCATTTGTTAGTTTAGAGCAGAATTAGTGTAGAAGGATGAATGAACCCTTTGTCTTGGCAATGAGTTCTTTCTGCGAGAATAATAGTTTGAATAGCAGTTAGATTGGATAGGAATGAAGAGCGCTGGCTGGTAGTTTATACCAAGTCGAGAGCAGAGAAAAAGGTATCGGAGCAGATTGAAGGCCTAGGGTTTGAGGCCTATTGTCCTATGCGGCGAACCAAAAAGAAGTGGTCTGACCGGTGGAAATGGGTTGAAGAGCCCTTGTTTAGAGGCTTTGTTTTTGTGAGAACCAATTGGTACAGACAAAATGAAGTATTGCAGTTGGCTTCAGTGATCGCCTATTTAAAATGGCTAAAGCGTCCGGCTATTGTACGAGAAGAAGAGATGCAACAGCTCAAAAAATGGCTGGGAGAAGTGCCGCATGAGAACATTACGGTTGAAAAGTATACCGCAGGTGATGAGTTAGTAATTACCAGCGGAGTGTTGGCAGGCAATCAAGGCACCGTAGTACAGCAATTGGGCAAGAAGCTCATCTTAATAATAAAGGAGCTGGGAATTCAAGTGAGCTTGAATGTGAGCAAAAATGAAGTGCTGAAATCGTAGAGTACTTCGATCGTCCTATATAAATATAGAGTCGAGTACAGCAAAAATGCGATCGAAATCCTCCTCTATTAGATTTGATCCCGAAGGAAGGCACAATCCTATTTCAAAGAGGCGTTCAGCCACACCCGATCCAAAATAGGGCGCATCCTTAAAGACAGGCTGCATATGCATAGGCTTCCAAAGCGGACGACTTTCTATATTTTCTTTTTCGAGTTCAAGGCGGATGTATTCTCGGGTAATGCCTTTGTTCAGTTCAGGATCGACGAGGATGCAGGTAAGCCAGCGGTTGCTCTTTGATAAGCTTGTTTCATTTTGGAATTCGAAGCAATATCCCAAAGACTCTTTGGATTTAAAATATTTGAAATAGCGATTGAAGTTATCTCTTCTTTGGGCCACCCTTTGGTCTAACACTTTAATTTGACCGCGACCAATACCCGCAAGTATGTTTGGCATTCTATAATTGTATCCAATCTCCTCATGCTGATAGTGGGGGGCCTTTTCTCTTGCTTGTCTAGCCAGAAATCGAGCCTTATCAGCTAATGCTTCATCTGCGCAAACAAGGGCACCTCCACCGCCGGTAGTAATTATTTTATTGCCATTGAAGCTCAAAATGGCCAGATCACCGAAGCTTCCGCATTTTTTTTTGTTCCATTCAGATCCCAAAGCTTCTGCTGCATCCTCCACTAGAGGAATATTGTACTTTTTTGAAATGCCAATAAGTTCAGAGATCTTGGCAGGCATGCCATAGAGATGAACAAAAACGATGGCTTTAGGGTGAATACCCTTAGAATGGAAGTTCAGAATAGTTCTTTCCAATTCAATAGGATCGAGATTCCAGCTTTCTTTTTCAGAATCGACAAATACAGGTCGAGCGCCTAGATAGGCAATAGGATTTGCAGAAGCTGAAAAGGTAAAAGATTGGCAGAGTACAAAGTCATCGCGTTTAACCCCTAGGATAATCAGCGCGAGGTGAAGACTAGCAGTGCCCGAAGAAAGGGCCGCAATGTGGGAACCACCGAGGAATTGACTCAGCTCAGACTCAAAAGCCGAAATCTGTGGACCAAAAGGTGCTATCCAGTTAGAATCAAACGCCTCTTGAACAAAATTCAACTCGTTCTGACTAAAATGAGAGGGGGAAAGCCAAATTCTGTTTGTCGACAAATCAGTAGAGAATTGAAATTTTTAAGCGTGAATTCTAAAGGCCGTTTAGTGAGAAGTCAAATATAGTTCAAGGCCTTTGGTAAAAGTGTAATAGTGTGAAGAAATTAATGCAGCCTTTTGCATTATTTCAACGAATAGACCTAATAAGCCGCATAAACAAAACGAATTGAGAGCTAAAAAACCAACGATTTATTAATATTCCTGTGATTGCAATATCCCACTATCTTTGCGGTCAAATTATGCTTCATGAAAATGATTCGATTACAGCCTATCAAATTAGTTCGAATAGTAGTTCTCTTAGCTGCAGTGGCAGCCTTAATGCCTTCTTGTGTTTCAAGGAAAAAGCTTACCTATTTGCAGTTTGATGAAGCCACAAAAGCAAAGGATAGTGTTGAATATAAGTTAGAGAGAAGAGCATACCATCTTCAGATCAATGATATCGTGAATATCGATGTACGCTCTTTAAATCCAGAGGCAAATTTATTATTTAACAGCACTCCTGCTGGAAGTCAAAACTTAAATGCCGGTGATATCATATTTTATTTACAGGGCTATTCTGTTGATCCAGAGGGGAATGTATATTTACCAGTTTTGGGAAATGTACGTGTATTAGGCCTTACTATAGATGAGCTATCCGACACTTTGGATTCGAAATTAGCAAAGTATTTTCAAACGGGCAGCGTGTATAGTAGAGTTCAATTGGCGGGTATTCGATTTTCTGTGGTTGGAGA
>CALCFH010000042.1 GCA_937900215.1 uncultured Cryomorphaceae bacterium | reverse complement strand
GCTGTGCCACTACCTTCCGCAGAAATTTGCAATTCCTGATCAGATTGTTTCCAAAGCGCAAATTCAATATTTTTTAGATCAAGAATCTTTTCTCACCGAAGTAGAATGTACTTCCACCTATTCTCAATATAAGGGAAGAGGTCCGCCAGTAAGTTGAATTTCAAAGCATTGAAGTTTAACTTAACGAAAGAGAAATTTGAATAAATCCATTCTATTTTTCCTTCTTCTTATGTCTTTGATACTAAGAGGACAGGAAAGAGAATCTGTATTTTCCATACAAATTGAAGTGAAAGATAGCCGCTCAAAAATGCGGGTTGAGAATGCGTACATTATTGAAAACGATAGTGTTGCGCCATTCTTTAGCCAAAATGGCCGGTTGCTATACCTTGCTAAAAGCAGTGAAATTCAATTTAGAATTGCTGCGGTTGGCTATCTTTCACTAGAGGTAAATTATGAAGTAAAATCAGATACTCTATTGAGTTTTGAGCTAACCCCAACATCGGCTATTCTTGATGAAATTGTAATTGGATATAAGAGAGATGATAATCTCTACCTGCCTAGTAAAGAGATAGATGGTTTGACTTTGAGCAATGCTACTGGGCAGGATTTGTCTGAGATTTTGAAAGGCAAAGCCTTGTCAAATTCGATATCAACGGGCGGAACCATTCACAAGCCAATCCTTCAGGGACTAACGGGTAATAGGCTTCTCATTCTGTCTGAGGGAGTGCGCTTATCTAGTCAGCAATGGGGCTTTGATCATGCACCTGAGATTCAAACAGCTTTTACCAAAGAACTGCTGATAGTAAAAGGTGCCGCTGCAATGCTTTACGGACCAGAGGCCATTTCTGGAGCAATACTTGTTTCAAAAGGGCCCATTCAAAAAGAAAAGGGATGGCAGCTAAAGGCATCTCAAGGTCTACATTCAAATGGTAGAGCTTTCAATGCAGCCTATTTGGCGGAAGGAAGGCTCTCCCTATTTGGCAGTCTGGCTTGGAGAATGAATGTGGCAGGTTCTCGCTCTGGTGATTTGAAAGCACCCGATTATTTTCTCAATAATACAGCAGCCTCCATACTCGATTGGGGAGGGAAAATAGATTGGATGAGCTCAAATTCTAAATGGGGGACCGATATTTACTACTCTAAGTACGCAGCAGATTTCGGATTGTTAAGAGCCAGTCAGGTTCGCAATCTTACCGATCTAAATAGTGCCATAGAAAGAGGAAATCCGGCTTTTCAAACCCCCTTCACTTACACTATAGATGAACCTCGGCAATCTGTTCTGCATGAGTTGTTTAAGTCTGAGATTACGTACAATCCATCCAGCCAAAGGCAATTCTTGTTATCCTATTCAAGGCAGGTTAATTTTAGAGATGAATTCGATATTGAATCGGTATTAAACAGCTCAGACCTTCGCCTTTCAATTAGCACTCAACTTTTAGATGCGGCTTATCTTTTTTCAAATGACCAATGGAAGACTGAATCTCGACTTGGCACAATGAGGCAAGCGAATACGTATGAAGGTAGATACTTTATTCCCAACTATCAAAGGAATGCATACTTTGCTCTCCAAACCGTGAAATGGGAAAATAAGAATAGCGTTTTTTCGGTTGGATTAAGAGCAGATGCAGATAACTTCGATGTGTATTTAAATGAAACAGGAGAAATAGAGGAGAAATCTAATTTCTATTTGGGTTGGAGCGGATGGATGGGAATTACTTCAAAGCCTAATTCAAAGGGAAATTGGAATGCTCTTTCAATCGGAAGGATATATAGGGCGCCGAGTGTCTA
>CALCFH010000041.1 GCA_937900215.1 uncultured Cryomorphaceae bacterium | reverse complement strand
CAGCAGTATTCTGATTTAGATGAAGTTTGGATGGTGGTATCTCCTCAGAACCCATTTAAACAATCAAAATCTTTATTGCCAGAGCGGCAGCGCTTTTATATGGTGCAGCAAGCAGTGGAAGATATACCGGGCGTAAAAGCATCGGATATTGAATTTGGCTTAGCTAAACCCAACTATACGATACTCACACTTACTCATTTGAAAAGTCTTTATCCAGATGATCAGTTTGAGTTGATCATGGGCGCAGACAATCGGAATACTTTATCGAAATGGAGAAGCGGTGATTACATTATTGAGCATTACCCCATATGGGTATATCCGCGTAAAGGAGAAGAAAGAAGCGAATTGCCGCCCGGAACACAGTGGGTGGAAGCGCCTATAATGGAGCTTTCGTCTACCTTTATTCGCAAGGCCATCCGATCAAAAAAAGATATTCGATTTATGTTGCACCCCAAGACTTGGGAGTATATTGAGCACAATAATTTCTTCAGATAATATAATTAGATCATGGCCCATCTTCCACTTCTGGCGCGTATTCAAGAATGGGTAGAGCAAAGAGATCCCAAAGATTGGAAGCATCTGCTCATCGTATTGCCTAGCCGGCGTTCTGCACTGTTTTTGCAGAAATCACTGGCTGCAAGCATTTCAAAACCCACTGTTTTGCCATTGATTCTGCCCGTTGAAGAGTTTTTTCTCAAAGTAGTAGGCGGAAGGAGAAGTCGTTCAGAAGAAGAGCTGTTTATGCTCTATGAGGCCTATCGTGAAACGCATTCTCATCCGGAATCATTCGACTCCTTTTTGAAATGGGGCCCTATTTTGCTCAGAGACCTCGACGAAAGCGATAGGAATATTGCGGACAATGCCGCGCTTTTTAGTTTTTTAACCGATGTGAAGCGGTTGGAGAATTGGGAAATAGGGAAGGAAGAGGAGAGAACAGATTCTATTCAGAAATACCTTCATTTCTGGGAGAAACTGGTAGATACACAATCGGTATTCCACAGAATTTGCACAGATTCTTCGCGTTTAACGCAAGGACTAGTATACAGAAAGGCCGCAGAGAACTGGAAAGAATTGTGGCCCAAGTTCAAGGAGAGAAATTGGATTCATTCGGTTTTGTTTGCAGGGCTAAATGCCATGAATAGGGCGGAAGAAGAAATACTTCAACAGCTTTTAAAAACAGACTATTGCTCTGTTCTTTGGGATATCCCTGAGCTATTGCTCGATAAAGACCAAGAAGCCGGCAGGCACATTCGAGAGTATTTGAAGTGGAGCGGAACGGCATCCTTGCCAAACTATACATCCTTGCCAAATGAAGCCCAAACATGGCATATTGTTAGTGCTGCGGGTCCTGTAGTTCAAATGAATTATGCTGGTGCATTGCTTCAAAAGCTTGTAGATGAGAAAGGCTTTGAAGTATTAAACCGAACCGCTCTGATATTGGCAGATGAAAACCTACTGCTACCTGCACTAAACGCCCTTCCTCCCAGTATTCAGTCGGCCAATGTAACCATGGGTTTTCCCCTTTCTAATTTGCCCACGAGCCTTCTGATGAACTATTTCTTCGAGCTCTGGAAGACGCAGAGAGAAGGTCGTTTTAAGGCCAACACTTGGAAGATGTTTTCAAGAACCTATGCTTCCCTGACTTCAAAGAACGAAAGTGAGCTAGGACTGAGTAATCAGTCGGATTGGTTGGAGATAAAAAACCTAGAATCAGAAGAGTCTATATTAAAGAGTGCGTTAGGAGGCACAGATGAAACCAAGGAGATATTGCTCAAAGCGAAGCAACTCTTGGAGGAACTTAAGCCTCAATTGAGAAGAAAACTCGACTTAGATTCAGTGAATGAATTGATTAAGAAGTTGGAGATTTTACAAGAAGTAGATGCTCTATTTGGTCTGCAGAAGGAGAGTCTTTCTTGGTTGTATAGAAGTTTGGTGCAGGAAAGTAATTTAGCCTTTAAAGGAGAGCCTTTGCAAGGCTTTCAGCTCATGGGAATCTTAGAGTCTAGGGCCTTAGACTTTGATTACATCATAATGACATCGGTAAACGAGGGAGTCTTGCCAAAGGGTAGGGCCATTCAATCTCTGCTGCCTCCAGAAGTACGTAAATCGTTTAAGTTGCCTGATTACCAAGAGAAAGACAGCATATACGGCTATCACTTCTTCCGCCTATTGAGTGGAGCTAAGGAGGCTTGGCTGATATATGATTCTTCTGAAACCGCTTTGTCGGCCTCTGAGCCAAGTCGCTTTTTGCTTCAGCTACAATGGGAATGGACGAAGCGATATAAGGGCAGGCTAAGCCTGTTGTCAACCCATTTAAGCTTGCCGAAAGAAGAGCTGTTGAAGGAGCATGAAATAGAGAAGACAGAGGAAGTTTTGCTCAAGCTTAGGCAAATGGCAGCGACCGGATTTAGTCCGTCTGCTTTGGCACTATACCTTACGGATCAGATTCTGTTTTACCAAAGGTATATAGTGGGTTTCAAGGGCGGCACGGACGAAATGCTCCTCAATCCACTCAGCATAGGGAACATCATCCATGAAAGTCTGGAAGAAGTATTTAAGGCATTCAAGAATGAGATTCTATCTCCAGCCATTATTGGGGAGTGTAGAAAGAACGCAGCTAAAATTGCCATTAGAATTGCGGCCGATAAATTCAATATTGAAGCGGCAAGGCTCACTGGCGTAAATGCACTGGAATGGGATATGCTTTTAAAGCAGCTTGATTTAATTCTACTGTCTGAACAAAAAAGAGTTCAAGAAAACGAAATAGAACTCGTTGACGTAGAGAAATCGGTTCGATTAGAAATAGCAGAGGGAATAGCTTTAAGAGGAAAGATTGATAGAATAGAAAAGATCAACGGCAAGAGATTAATTGTAGACTATAAAACGGGCTATGTAAATTCAACTGAACTGAAAGCGGTGAGTATTAATTCCGCCATTTTAGACAAACGCTACACTTTTCAACTTCTTTGTTATGCCCTAATGGAATCGGAACTCAGCGGCGAAAGAGTGGGTGCCGGACTTCTAATGACCAAAAAGTGGAAGGATGGGTTGCTCTTTTTAAGCGTGCGCAACAGCCCTAAAGAATGGTACATCTTAGACGGAGTAGAAAAGGAGGCATTTAAAGAGATTGTGAAGCAATTGATAGAAGAAATACTCTCTCCCTCCGTAGCTTTTAGCTCATCCAAAAGAATAAACCTAGAGCAAGATGACGAATGATTTTCCAAGCTCTGAAGACTTAAAGAAGGCCGAAGAGTACGTTCGCAGGTATGCGCATTATACCCCCATATTAAGCAGTAGTCAGATCAACGAAAAACTGGGTTGTTCGGTCTTATTTAAATCAGAGCATTTGCAAAAGACAGGCTCGTTTAAGGCACGAGGAGCTCTGAATGCACTCATGGGTTTAATGGAAGGAGAGGTGCCTAAAGGGGTGGTAACGCATTCATCTGGAAATCATGGCCAAGCTTTAGCTTGGGCGGCTGAGCTTCTTGGTGTAAAGGCGGTTGTTGTTGTGCCAAAGAATGCACCCTCAGTAAAAGTAGAAGCCATTAGAGCCTATGGAGCAGAGGTTTTTTTCTGTGAGCCAAGTCTAGAATCGAGAGAAGAGAATTGCAATAGAATTCGCAACGAAAGAGGGTTTGTTGTAATCCCTCCCTTTGATGATTATCGAATTATTGCAGGCCAATCGACCATGATGCAAGAAGTGCTTGAGCAGGAGAAAGATATAGATTGTGCTGTAATTCCAGTGGGTGGAGGCGGATTGTTTTCAGGTAGTCTATTGGCTGTGGCCGACAAGAGAAATACAATAATAATGTATGGGGCTGAGCCGAGTGCATCAGGCGATGCCATTGAATCCTTTGTTACGGGCGTTCGTGTTACTAAAGCCGGAACACAAACCATAGCCGACGGATTACGTACCGCATTGGGAGTGCGCAATTTTGATGTTATTTCTAAGCATGCCGAAGGAATACTCCCAGCTTCTGAAGAGAATATAAAGTTGGCATTAGCATGGATTTATCTCTACTTAAAACAAGCGGTTGAGCCTTCGGCGGCAGTTTCACTGGCCGCCATTATTGAAAACGCAGACCTCTTTAAGGGCAAGAAAGTGGTTTCTATACTCTGTGGTGGAAATCTAGATCTAAAAAGCCTTCCATTCTGAGGGTGGATTGGCTACTTTTGTGCAACCAAAAAACAGGATTATGCACTTTGGAGTTATCACCTTTCCAGGCTCGAACTGCGATCAAGATATGATTTACACATTGGAGACCACTTTGGGTCAGAAGGTGAGCGCATTGTGGCATAAAGATTCTGATTTGGGCGATGTAGATGTAGTTGTTCTTCCTGGTGGTTTTTCTTATGGAGATTACCTTAGAAGTGGAGCAATTGCACGCTTCTCTCCCATTATGCAGTCGGTTATTCAGTTTGCCAATCGAGGTGGATGGGTAATTGGAGTGTGCAATGGATTTCAGATACTTTGTGAAACCGGTCTTTTGCCCGGTACTTTGATGCACAACAGCAGCCATCGTTTCATCTGCAAGAATGTGGAACTAAAGGCTGTTTCAAAGAAAAACGCCATCACGGCTGGATTAGAAATGGATCAGACGTATACCATCCCTATCGCACATGGAGAAGGTAACTATTACGTAGATACAGAGACCCTAAAGCAAATGGAGTTGAACGATCAAATTCTTTTCCGCTATTGCACAACAGAAGGTCTAGTAGATGAGTCGGCCAATCCCAATGGTTCTTTAGACAATATTGCAGGCATTAGCAATGCCGCTCACAATGTAATTGGAATGATGCCTCATCCTGAAAGGGCTGCAGATGCAAACTTGAAGAATGAAGATGGGGTTGCTCTTTTCCGAAGTTTTATTCAGAGGGCAAGCTAAGCGAGCTAAGTCTATTTTAGATCAGCTAAAAATTTCATAGTATCTACTCCATCGGCATAGTCGTTTAGTTTGGGCGACTGAGCCTTTCCAAAGGAATCGGTTCTTGGAAACCAAGGAATGGAACCGCCAATAATAAGTTGAATCTCCTTCTCTTTTGAGACTAATTCAGACTGAACGGTTTCGATAGTATCGCAATAAGAATAATGCAGCACCGAGACAGGAGAGTGCAGGCTTTCTTCCTCCCGAACAATAAAAAATCCATTTTCTAAGAAAGGAATTTTATTGAGCATATACAGGCTGCGGTGGTAGTCGTAATTATCCGCATAGGCTTTGTGGTTCGCAATGTCTTGGAAAGAGAAAAACGCTTTAAACAGTCGATTTAAGTCGAAATTCTGAGGTAGGTATACTTTCGTAACCGATCGGCAGCCCAGTCCGTAGAAGGCAAGAATATCATCGGCCAGATTGGCGCAATCTTCGTCTGATTCAGATCCATCCAACACAGCAACAGAGGTTCTGCCTTTCCGAATGAGGCTCGGATATTTGCCGAAATAGTATTCAAAATATCGAGTACTATTGGTGCTACCGGTGGCTATAACCGCATCAAAGTCGGTCATTTTTCCATCTGCAATACGGGTGCAATTTTTAAGTTCAGGAGAGTGTTCTTCCAAAAAGTGAAGCAAGTAGGGAATTAGATGTTTGTCGTCTGAGGAAGGTTTCATAACTAGATTATTTCCAGACATCAAAACGCATAGGGCATCATGAAATCCAACCATTGGAATATTTCCAGCCATCACAACCGCAACCCATTTCGTTTTGCTTTCCTTTAGTTCTGGGTAGGCATCCAACCAAGATTGCAAGTTAGACTCCGTTAAAACATTAGACCATTCCTTTAAGGCTCTATTGACAGACTCTTTAGTAAACCAAGAGTTGAATGAAACTTGTCCTTGAACAATGGCATCTAAGCCCTTATACCACGCATCGGCAAAAGATCGAGTGGTGTTTTCAGAGGGCGTGCTGAATTCTCGAAGAAACTGACCAAGAAGAAGGAAGCTTTTTAGTCGATCTTGAAGTAGAGGGCCTTTAGACATGCTTTATATTTGTATGCAAAATTACACGACCTCATCTTACTGTTATGGCAATAAAAATCACCGACGAATGTATTAATTGTGGAGCATGCGAACCTGAATGCCCAAATAATGCGATTTACGAAGGTGCTCAGGAGTGGCGTTTTTCGGATGGCACTTCGTTAAAAGGCAATGTAGTTCCACCTGGTGGAGGCAGTTATGACGCAGATAGCACTCAAGAGCCAGTGAGCTATGATGTATATTATATAGTGACAGATAAGTGCACAGAATGTCAAGGTTTTCATGAAGAACCCCAATGTGCTGCCGTTTGTCCGGTAGACTGCTGTGTTCCAGACGAAGACAATGTAGAAACAACAGAGCAATTGCTCTCTAAGAAAGACTTTCTTCATCTTTAAAGAAGCATACTTCTTTGGCAAAGCGAGCGTTTTGAGATCGATGATTAAAAAAACGATGCTATGGGTGTGTATGCCTTTTTGTTCTTTCGGACAGTTGGCGCCCATGCCTATCAACTATTCAATGCCACTGGATTCATTGGCGTATGCCGTATTAGCTGCACCCTATGATTCTCAGCGGGTTCAAGCAAATGCCTGGCTACTAGAACGGTTGGAAGATACATTGAGCTCACCAAAGAGCTATTCAATGGATTTCAAGTCGCTTCAATCTATTTCGAAGCTCAGGTCGGATGACAATCGCTTTCAGATATGGACCTGGCAATTGCCAAGAAAAGGAGGGCGATTCGATCATTTTGGATTTGTAATTCTTCCAGACGAAGAGAAGAACCGATTGGTTTCATTGGTAGACACAGTGAACAGCTATGAGCTTCCGCATTATCAGCAGTTATCGCCCGATAATTGGTATGGAGCCATTTACTATAGCATTGAGACGGTTAAGGCCAAAGGAAGAAAGTATTATGTTTTGTTGGGATACGATCAGCACGACTTGGTAGAGCGCAGAAAGCTTATTGATGCCATCAGTTTTGCTGGCAAGAACGATCGGATGATTCGTTTTGGAGAACGCTTTTTTGATGTAACTGATTTTCAAGGAATGAAAATGGAGAGAGCTCCGTATCGATTGTTTATGCGTTATGGTGCAGAGCGAACAGCCATGCTTAGGTGGGATAAAAAAGAAAAACAGATATTAATGGACCATCTGGTTCCAGACGATGCCTCTATGAAGACCATGTACCGATTTTACGGGCCTGACTTTTCTTATGATGCTTTGGTTTTTAAAAAGGGAAAATGGAATTTGGTTTTGGGCACAGAGTTTAAATCAGATATTGAAGCACCCATAAGACCTCCAGATAAAGAAAGGGGCTTGCCTCCAATAAAAAAGTAGAATTCAGAATATTAATGAGAGATTAATGTTCAAGGCCTTCGCCTTTTCTTAGTTTTGCCAACTTAAGCCATCCAAACAAAATACAATGAAACACAATTACTCAGCCGGTCCTTGCATTTTACCTCAAGAGGTTTTCAAGCAAGCGAGTGACGCCCTTTTAAATTTTGACAATTTAGATTTGTCGCTCATCGAAATTTCACATCGGAGTAAAAATTTCGTGGCGGTTATGGATAATACGGTACAGTTGGTGAAAGATATTTTGGGTGTTCCAGCGGGCTACTCTGTACTTTTCTTGCAAGGAGGAGCCAGTTTGCAATTTTGCATGATTCCGTTCAATCTTATGAAGGCGAAAGATGGAAAAGCCTCTTATTTGGTGACCGGAACGTGGGCTAGTAATGCGCAGAAAGAGGCGGCATTATTTGGTGAATCGCATGTGGTAGCTTCATCAAAAGACAAAAACTTCAGTTATATACCCAAAGCGTATGTGGTGCCGGAAGACTCGAATTACTTCCATTGCACGAGCAACAACACCATTTTTGGAACGCAGATGAAGGCATTTCCAGAAGTTTCGGTTCCTACAATTTGCGATATGTCTTCCGATATTTTTTCGCGTAAGATAGATGTGAGTAAGTTTGATATGATTTATGCGGGAGCCCAAAAGAATATGGGTCCTGCAGGAGCCACACTGGTAATTATCAAAGATGAGCTGCTGGGTAAA
>CALCFH010000040.1 GCA_937900215.1 uncultured Cryomorphaceae bacterium | reverse complement strand
CACCGGCGTTCAAAGCCAAGTTTCCTCCAAGAAATGAACTTCCCCAACTGGAAGGATCAGGTGGATAAAACAATCCTTCTGCCTTGCAAGCATCGTGAAACACCTGATTTATAACACCTGGCTCTACTGTTGCCTGTAGATTTGCCTTGTCTATTTCAATAATTTTGTTGAAATATTCCATACTTAGGCAAACTCCTTTCTCAACAGCTAAAGCTGCCCCACTTAATCCGGTTCCTGCTCCTCTTGGAGTGATAGGAATTCTATTTTTATTGCACCATTTCAACAACTTACTTATTTCCTCCTTACTTCTAGGTTTGGCCACTACATCAGGAGGAAAAGAAAAGTCTTCCGTGTAATCATGTCCATATTCAACCCTAGTGTGGTTGTCAAAATGGACTTCTAGTTCTGGTATTTCTTCTCTAAGAGAATTTATTTGAGCACTTTCGAGTGGATTAAATCGCATACAGTGAATTTCTTTTTATAGTTTCGGGCTCTCCGCAAATATACATTCATGAGAAAACAGAAATTAAAGCATCTACTGGTACTAATTGTTTCGATTCATTCGACTTTTAGTTCATTTGCTCAAACGAAATCCATTGAGCTCGATGACATTTGGAAATACTACCGCTTTTACGCCAAAGGTGTTGATGGATTTACCAGCATGGCTGACGGAAAGAGTTATGCTGCATTTGGAAATGAAAATGGACAAAGCATAGACCGCTTTTCATTCCAATCTGGAAAGCTAGAAGCAACTTTGATTTCTGCTTCGGAGCATCCAGAACTAAGCGATGGAATTGATGAGTTTACATTTAGTCCAGACGAAGAAGGTATATTGATCACTACCCAAACCGAAAAAATATACCGGCATTCTTCTAAAGCGATAAATTATATCTATCACAGGCCCAATTCAAGTCTTCACAAATTGTCAGAAAAGCCCATTCGGAATGCTGTTTTTTCGCCCGTAGAAGATAAAGTGGCTTTTTCAATGGAAAATAATTTATACGTCAAAGACTTAAAAAGCGACCAACTTATTCAGATAACAAAAGATGGAAGTTGGAATGGAATAATTAATGGAACCCCTGATTGGGTGTACGAAGAAGAATTCAGCTTTGACAGAGCTTTTGAATGGTCACCTAATGGAAAGCATATTGCTTTTTTGAAATTCAATGAGAGCGCTGTAAAAAGTTTCTCAATGGATATTTATGGTAAAGAATTATATCCTTCGAGAGATGAGTTTAAATATCCCAAAGCGGGCGAAGACAATTCAGAAATTAGCCTTTGGGTCTATTCTATAGATGGCGCTGCGAAACAGCTCAAACTCCCAAAAGAATTTGAATACATTCCTAGAATGTATTGGACCGATAACAACGAATTGGTTGTTTTACTCTTAAATCGACTACAGAATGAAATGAACTTAATACAATTCAATTCTGACTTTTCAGAATCAACCATACTATACACGGAAAAAGATGCTGCGTACTTAGAATTGCCTGAAGTTCTTCATTTCACTGTCAAGGGAGATTTCTTGATAAACTCAGACAAATCTGGAACGAATCAATTGTATTTGTGTAATCAGAAAGAATGCAAAGCCATTACTCCAGTCGATTTAGAATTGACTTCTTTTTACGGTTTTGACGAGAAAAAGAAGATCTTTTACTTTCAGGCAACTTCTCCTGAACTTGCCCATCAAAGAAGTATTTACAGCGGGACACTCAAAGGAAAAACCAAATTGATTTCTACTCAAGATGGATGGAACGACGCTATTTTTAATCCACAACTAACCTATTTTGTTCACAGCTTTCAAAATGCCACAACACCTCCAATTTATGATTTAATTGAGGTAAATAAGTTTAAGAAGATCCGGAATCTAGAAGACAATGCCCTCTTGAAATCTACAATTGATGGATATAAAATGGGCACTAAATCCTTCTTTAAAGCAGAGATAAATGGCAATGCGCTCAGCGCTTGGATCATTAAGCCAACTGATTTTGATCCAACTAAAAAATACCCAGTACTTACGTTCGTTTATGGTGGACCCGGCTCTCAAACAGTTAAAGATGAATACGATGCCTTTAATGGAATGTGGTATCAAATGCTTGCCGATAAAGGCTATATTGTCGCGTCTGTAGACAATAGAGGTACAGGCGTTCGGGGTCGTGATTTTAAAAAGTGTACCTATGGCCAATTGGGAAAGTTAGAAATTGAAGACCAAATTGGATTTGCAAAATATTTAGGTTCTTTACCATATATAGACTCTAATCGGATAGGAATATGGGGATGGAGCTACGGTGGTTATATGTCAAGTTTGGGACTTACAAAGGGCGCCGATGTATATTCAACGGCAATTGCAGTTGCACCTGTAACAAACTGGAGATTTTATGACAATATTTACACCGAGAGATATATGGGCTTGCCTCAAGACAATGGAAGTGGATATGATGAAAACTCCCCTATTAACCATACTTCGAAGATGAAAGGGAATTATTTGCTTGTTCACGGCAGTGCAGACGACAATGTTCATGTTCAGAACAGCATGAGAATGACTCAAGCTTTGATAAATTCGAATGTAGATTTTGAGCAGTTTATCTATCCAGACAAAAACCATGGTATTTATGGAGGAAATACACGCCTCCATCTTTACAAAAAGATGACTCAGTTTTTACTAAACAACCTATAAATCAACCTAAACCACAATCTCAATGACAACAGCTAGTACAAGCAACAATTCTCAACCAAGCTTTTTTGGACATCCCATCGGTTTGGCGATTCTCTTCTTCACTGAAATGTGGGAGAGATTCAGCTATTACGGAATGCGTGGTTTATTGGTTCTATTCCTAATCGCTCAGGCAGATTCTGGCATCGATTCAGGCTATGGATGGACAAGAGACAATGCCCTATTTCTGTATGGAATATACACCGCATTGGTTTATATAATGTCTATTCCTGGCGGAATCATAGCAGATAAATTACTGGGGCAAAAGAAATCTGTTATGCTAGGAGGAGCCTTCCTCGTGGTGGGTCAGTTTATGTTGGCTTTCCATGCTCAAACTCTTTTCTTCACAGGATTGGGACTGATAATCATTGGGGTGGGTCTATTAAAGCCTAACATTTCTACCATGGTAGGTGGACT
>CALCFH010000039.1 GCA_937900215.1 uncultured Cryomorphaceae bacterium | reverse complement strand
TGCTGCTTATTTGTGCCGTGGCGGGTGCGGCTACGCTGGCGTCTACAAAACGGATGTTATCTAAGTATAGATTGTTGCCATATCCATTGATCCCTACAAATGCCGCTGTAATAGTCTGTCCAGCAAAAGCGGTGAGATCTGCAGTGTCTGTTCTCCACTCTGTTTGAGATGGAACAAAACTATTGGTTACAAAACCAGACACCGTTGATAAGGAGGTGCCTGCCTTCGTATACACTACCGTAGAGAAGGTCTCTCCACAATCAGTGCTAATGCGTACTTCCATTCCATCGCTGAAAGTAGCGCTATACTCGGCATAGGCAATGTCGAATATCAACTGAGTATTTCCTGTAGCTGGAACTTGAACTTTCCCGCTCACTAAAAAATCTTCTTCGCCTACTGCATTGTAATTGAAGTTATCAATTCGAACTACTCTAGAGTTGCTTCCATTTATTCCAACTGCCGAAGCGGACGTCCAGCTAACATCTCCGTCTGGATTTATTAAGCGGAAACTTGGGGGAGGAAAGGCTGGAGCAAAAAGATCAAAATCTTCTACTACTGCAATGTTCTGACCTGGATTTACATCGATATAATTGCTTAGTTCTACCGAGTCTGTGCCAAATACATTCGAGGTGATTAATCGAACAGTGTACAATCCATATTGAGAGAAGCTCAAAACTGGATTTTGACTCATTGCATTGGTGCCATTGATGAATTGGTAGGTGGATGGAAATATTTTCCACTCCCACTGATTCGGACTATTGCTGCTGTTGTCATTCAAAGTTACCGCTGTATTAAGACAGGTGTTTGAGTTGGAACTGCTGAACAATGCATTGGGAGCTGAACTGTTTTCTACGAAATCAAATTCGTCAATTGCTATGTCACTCGTAAAAGCTCCGCCCGTTATACCTCTTACTCGGATGGTTACGATCTGACCAACCCAATTAGTGAGATCTACAGATGCCTGCAACCACTGATTTCCTTTGTCTCCTACTAAGGGTGTCATAATGTCTTCTGTGAGCATACCATTGGCTATGAGATCAATATGCAATTCACCCATTCCTGCACCATACATATGATACCAGAATTCTAACTTCGGAGTGATGGCCGCACTTAGATCTACGCATGGACTTAGCAAGATGGCCTCTTGAAGAAAGCAGTTGGATGCCTCTAAATACAAATACTTTCCACCAATAGAGCCGGGAGTATGATCTGAACTTGGCCCTGTGTTGGCACTGGCAGTTGTTCCTGAATTTACTCTCCAATCTATGTCATCCGAAACACCGTTGGATAGATTTTCCCAATCTCCGGGCAAAGGGCATATTGTGCTTCCGCAATCGGTAGCTACGGCGCAGTTATTAAAGATGTCGAAATCTTCTGCCGATGGAAACGGAATGGCTGCACTTGAGTTGAGAATATTTACCGTAATATCCAATGAATCATTAAATCGGTTTTGGTCTCCTGTATAGGTAACGGTAGCCCAGCCTGTATATACACCACTAAGCAGTGATGTAGCCATTGGGAATTGAACGGATGTGATTTGACCAGGTAATAAGGTGTCTGTAACAGTATAAGTTTGACTGCTCGATTGTCCGCCTGCGGCCATCAAGCTGTAATGAACCTGGAAGTTGTAGGCACTGTCTAAACCGTTGTTGGCTATTTCTATGGCTGGAATTAAGTTAGAACTTTGGCATTCTGGGGTGCCATTGGCAGGGCTAAGCAATACATTTACTCCTAAATCGCTTTCAAGCACACATCCAAAAGTACCAGCAGCCTGATAAATAGCGTCCGCTCTTTGACCAACTATGGCTCCATTTCTGGCGCGCACGCTAAACCAATGATCGTCTAGAGGGTTCAACCCTGTAATTACTCCGCTGTTGGTAGAGCTAGTGCTCACAGAATCCATATAGCGGGCTCCTAAAACAAACAAATCATAAGCGGTTGCACCCGATGATGCAGTCCAAGATAAACCTATGCTATCCGGACAGATATAATCTACCGTGAGATTATTGGGCATGGAAATAATATTAAAAGGATTGCTCACTATAGATTGT
>CALCFH010000038.1 GCA_937900215.1 uncultured Cryomorphaceae bacterium | reverse complement strand
GCTAAGAATGTCTCTGTATGCCATGCGGAAGATTAAGTTCAAATAGTAGGCATTTTGCCTCTTGCGCTTTACCTTCGCGAACAAATCCCTAAAAATCATTTCAAATGAAGATCAGTGTAATAGGAGCTGGAAATGTGGGTGCAACTTGCGCCGATGTATGTGCTCATAAAGAGCTAGCAAACGAAATAGTTCTGCTGGATATAAAAGAGAATTTTGCTGAGGGAAAAGCACTGGATATGTGGCAGACGGCTCCCATTAATCTGTATGATTCTAGAATTAAAGGAGTAACCAATGACTACGCAGCTACTGCCGGTTCTGAGGTAGTAGTAATCACTTCGGGTTTGCCTCGTAAGCCAGGCATGAGCAGAGACGACTTAATCGAGACCAATGCTAAGATTGTTAAGTCGGTTACAGATCAGGTTATAAAGCACTCACCCGATGCTGTAATTATTGTGGTATCCAACCCTTTAGACGTAATGACGTATTGCGCCTATTTGACTGCGAAGGTTAATCCGAACAAGGTTTTTGGAATGGCAGGTATCTTAGATACAGCGCGTTACAAAGCATTTTTGGCTACCGAATTAAACGTTTCCCCAAAAGATATTCAAGCGGTATTAATGGGTGGTCATGGAGATACCATGGTGCCACTTCCTCGTTACACTACCGTTGGAGGTATTCCGGTTACAGAGCTTATTGCAGAAGATAAATTAAATGCCATCATAGACAGAACCAAGTCGGGAGGTGGTGAAATAGTGAAGCTTCTTGGAACCAGTGCATGGTATGCTCCTGGAGCAGCGGCTGCTCAGATGGTTGAGGCCGTAGTGCGCGATCAGAAGCGTATTTTCCCAGTTTGTGCTTGGTTACAAGGCGAATACGGAATGAAGGATATCTACTTAGGCGTGCCTGTAAAACTAGGCAAAGGGGGTATCGAAGAAATCATTGAGTTGAAGTTGAACGATGCTGAAAAGGCCCTTTTAGAAGAGTCTGCCAAAGCCGTTAAAGACGTTATGGGCGTTCTGGATACGATGAATATGTTCTAAAAGATTTTGATCTAAATAAAAAGGCTGCCGAGGGCAGCCTTTTTTGTTTCTATTTCTTCTTGAATAAGCCTTTAGCCCTTGCTCTTAAAACTCCATTCAATTTCTACTCGAGTTACAAGCTCTCCCGTCTCATTCTTGCCTTCACTTATCATGATTAGTTTCTGGGCTTCTCCCGTTTCTATGGCTTTCGTAATACAGTCGAAAACGGCTTTTCCCTCCTCGCATCGAAAGACAATTTTTCCCTTTGCTTTTTTATAGAAACTGCTCTTCATTTCCGTTACCAGCATAGAAACCTTCCCCCTTCCTTCAATAGCGATTAAAGCTAAAATACCTGTAGAAAGCTCTGCCGCTCCAGTTTGTGCAGCAAAATAGATAGATTGAAACGGATTTTTAGTATTTCTATTGAAAGGAACGCTCACTTCTGCCCTGTCGGCATCTAAATAGTCTACTCGAACTTTCCAAAAAAAGAGAGAAGGCAATTGGGTCCAAAAAAAGCCTTTTAGTTTCCATGGCGAAAGCAAATTTTTCATTGTCTTCTGCGCACTTGGATGCAAATGGTCCATCATTTTCTAGTTATTGATTTAGTATCTCAATGACGATTATCGCAATGAATGTAGTTGGATGGTTCCCCTTTTTGGAGGAAGTCAATCCTTTCGCATCCAAAAGATTCATATAAAAATCCCAAGATAACGTGTGGTTTATCTTTAAAGAGCCTTCCGGCCCATTGATAGGTTTCATCGTCTCCAGACATTCCATTCAATGGTTGGAAGGAGGCACTTTCTCCTTCAAAAAGTATACTGTTCAGGACTATAGATTCAAAGTTGCTTCTCTCATCTACCACCAGCAAATGCCTCGCTACTATTCTGCCTTCCAGCCATTTGTCGCGCAAATAATATCGATAACCATCTAAAAAATAACTGAATACAGTGCCTGATTCTAAAGGAGCTAATCGGTCTTCCAATGTAAGTGTAGGGTAGTGCTCGGGGAAACGATTTTCCTCATCCTTTTCCCATTGTACCCTTCGCATTTTGCCTCTACTAAA
>CALCFH010000037.1 GCA_937900215.1 uncultured Cryomorphaceae bacterium | reverse complement strand
CAAACAAGCTCAAGAAATAAAGGTGACTCCACTGGGCTGGAGTTGGGGTCCAGATAACCTCCAAACCAGAAGTAATGGCATCGGCGCCTTTACCTGATTTGTAGGCACTCTTCCAACCGAAACCTTGCTCCTCAATAGGTGCAGCTTCGGGTTCAGCCCCCACATTTGAAGCAGGGCCTGCTCCATGGGTTTTTCCAAGCGTATGTCCGCCTGCAATAAGCGCCACCGTTTCCTCATCGTTCATTCCCATTCTTCCGAAAGTTTCGCGAATATCCTTGGCTGCCAAGAGAGGGTCCGGATTGCCATTGGGTCCTTCTGGGTTAACGTAAATCAATCCCATTTGCACCGCCGCGAGTGGATTCTCCAAATCACGATCGCCAGAATAGCGCTGATCGTCGAGCCATTTTTGTTCAGAACCCCAGTATACATCCAGCTCAGGCTCGTACACATCCACTCGTCCACCTGCAAAGCCATAGGTATTGAAACCCATCGATTCTAGGGCCACATTGCCTGTAAGAATGAAAAGGTCGGCCCAAGATATTTTATTGCCATACTTCTGTTTAATGGGCCAAAGCAGTCTGCGGGCTTTATCTAGATTGGCATTGTCTGGCCAGCTATTCAAAGGAGCAAAACGCTGTTGCCCAGAGCGAGAACCACCGCGGCCATCGCCCGTTCTATAGGTACCGGCACTGTGCCAAGCCATTCGGATGAAGAAGCCTCCGTAATGACCGTAATCTGCTGGCCACCAATCTTGAGAATCGGTTAAAGTGGCTTCAATGTCTGCTTTCAGAGCATTGTAGTCGAGACTGTTAAACGATTCAATATAGTTGAAGTCATCCGCCATTGGATTAGACTTAGAAGAATTCTGTCTTAGCAAAGACAGATTGAGTTGATTGGGCCACCAATCGCTATTGCTGGTTGCTCGAGCGTTGGAGCTGCTCTTGGCTGTAGCGCCAGAATAGGCATCGGCTTCAGCCGCTACTTCGGAGGTATTATTGCAAGACAGTATCCCAAACAAAATCGAGGATACAGCCGCAAAGAATAGTATTCTTTTCATTCGTTTGTATTTGTATCAAAAATGATGATAATCTTCTAGGAACGCATGGCCGTTTCATTCGTATTGATTATTTGTTCATTGGAATTATCAATGAGATCGTATGAATCAGAAGTAGCATCCACCTTAAAAGGGAGAGACCCAACCAACACCAAACTCATCCCGCATTTTTCACTTTTCGTTTTTCGTTTTTCACTTCAACTAAATATACCTCCTTACCAATCAGACTCTTAATTTGCTATATTGTCGCAACATTTCCAGACTTTTCTTTGTGGAAGAGATGGAAATTCCAATCACTCAAAAACAAAGAAGATGAAAAAGAACCTCGCAGAATTTATCGGCACCTTTTGGTTGGTGCTGGGCGGATGTGGTAGTGCTGTCTTAGCTGCTGGTTTCCCCGATGTAGGCATTGGCCTATTAGGCGTTTCGCTAGCCTTTGGTCTTACCGTAATTACCATTGCCTACGGATTAGGGCATATTTCGGGTGCGCATTTAAATCCGGCTGTTACCGTTGGCCTGTATATGGGCGGACGAATTCCGATGAAAGAAGTGTTTCCGTATATCGTTTCTCAGATTTTGGGAGGCATAGCTGCGGCAGGCGTTCTGTATTTTATAGTTACCGGAAATGGCAGTGAAATAGGTGGATTTGCAGCCAATGGATATGGAGACCATTCACCTGGAGGCTATAGTTTACAAGCCGCTATCCTTACTGAATTTGTTATGACGTTTATGTTCCTCATGGTTATTCTCGGCGCTACAGATGCCCGTGCGCCCAAGGGATTTGCAGGTTTGGTGATCGGATTGATGTTGACGCTCATCCACCTTATTAGTATTCCCGTAACCAACACCTCTGTAAATCCGGCCAGAAGTATCAGTCAGGCTCTCTTTGTAGGCGATTGGGCTCTTTCTCAATTGTGGGTGTTCATACTTGTACCCATTGCCGCGGCAGCGGTGGCTGGAATGGTCTACAAATACTTCGAAAAAGATTAATTCCGTTTTTTTGCGTACCGAGCAAGATTTAGATTAAGTTGGATGCCTAATACATGCATTCGCTTTTAATCTATGAATTTTAGTTACAATACTTCGAGGGTAGCGTCCTTTGCCGATGCCGTTTTCAGCATTGCAATGACGCTACTTATTTTGGAAATTGATGTGCCTTCGGGTCAAATTTTAGAATCCTATGGACTGGGCAAAGTCTTGGAAGATAGGATTCCGAATTTTATTGGACTGTTGGTGAGCTTTATGGTCATTGCGCTCTATTGGGTTTCGCATTTACGCATGTATGCGTTCATAGAGAGAATGGATGAAAAACTCATTTGGCTGAATATCTTTCTCCTACTATTTGTGGTACTGCTGCCTTTTTCAACCGCCATGTACGTGGGTGCTTTTTACAGCAATGCCTCCTTTATGTTTTACTGCTTGAACTTGGTCTTCTTGGGATTCTTCAATTATTTGTTGATACAAGTGGTGACCAAAAGGGCTGTGTTAGGCGGTACAATGACAAAGAATCTATCGAACTGGTTGCGATTCCGCTCTTTAAATGCTTTGGTTGTTTGGATGCTTGCTGCCCTTCTGGCGTACTCCTTTCCCATTTTTGCACGCATAATCTTTGTTGCCATTTTCATTATTCAAATGGCAGGGGACCGCTATTTCAAGAAAAGAATGGCTTAGGAGCAGCAAGCCGAACCAAAAAAGTTTAAGGGTAGAGTTTAGAATCTACACGGTAGCCGGGTGAATTCTGGAACCAATTGGCATTCTGTGTTCCATTACTTTGGGCCCAATCGTCGAAAAAAGGATAGCATTCAGTAATGTCTATGCGCTCTT